>CAXACF010000336.1:0-2973 GCA_963967125.1 uncultured Rhodobacterales bacterium
TGGTGCCATACTTGGCAGCGGAAATTCCAACCGTTGATAATGGCGGCGTATCTGCTGATCTGACATCCATCACATGGAAAATTGCGCCTGGTATCAAATGGTCTGATGGATCCGCATTTACCGCGCATGATGTTAAATTCACTGCCGATTACTGTATGCACCCCGAAGGCGGCTGTGCGCAGTTGACAAAATTCAGCGGCGTTTCCAGCGTTGAGGCGGTTGATGACATGACCGTCAAAGTGACGTTTGAAAACCCAATGCCATTCCCATATGGCCCGTTTGTTGGCGGCGAAAGCCCGATCCTACAAAAGGCACAGTTTGAAAATTGTATGGGTGCCAAGGCGCCTGAATGTACGGCAGAAAACTTTGGCCCAATCGGGACCGGTCCGTTTGTTGTAACAGATTTCCGTCCAAACGACGTGATCCAGATGGTTGCAAACGACAACTACCGCGATCCTGCAAAGCCCGCCTTTGCATCATTGACGTTCAAAGGTGGTGGTGACGCGACTGCGGCAGGCCGTGCGGTTATGGAAACAGGCGAATTCGATTACGCATGGAACCTACAGTTGGCACCAGATGTGATTGCACGTATGGAGCAGGGCGGCAAAGGGACACCTGTTGCGGGCTTTGGCCCATTGGTTGAACGCATCATGCTAAACCAAACAAACCCATCCCCCAGCCTTGACGCAGATACACGTTCAACTGCGGCGGCACCCCACCCATTCCTATCCGATCCAGCGGTTTACAAGGCGATGTCAATGGCAATTGACCGTCCATTGTTGGTTGAAATCGGATACGGCAAAGCGGGCGGCGTGACCTGTAACTGGGTTCCTGCACCTGCTGCGTTTAACTCTGACACATTCACATGTGACACACAGGATATCGCAGGCGCGAATGCAATGTTGGACGCTGCTGGCTATAAGGACACCAATGGTGATGGTGTACGCGAAACCCCAGATGGCATGCCAATGAAGTTGCTATACCAAACATCAACAAACGCCGTACGTCAGGATTTCCAAGCACTGATCAAACAGTGGTGGAGCGAGATTGGTATTGATACTGAACTGCGCAACCTATCTGCGTCAGTCTTCTTTGGCGGTGACCCAGGATCCCCTGACACCTTCCAAAAGTTCTATGCAGACGTTCAAATGTATGCAAACACATTTAACGGCACCGACCCACAGTCGTACCTAGGCAACCTATTGTGTGACAAGGCACCACGTCCAGCCACACAGTGGCAGGGTGAAAACATTTCACGCTGGTGTGATCCTGCCTATGACGCATTGCACGGTCAGTTGGCAACAACCGCAGGGATCGAGGCACGCGCCGAGATTGGTCGCAAACTAAACGACATGGCAATCGAAGGCGGGGCGATGATCCCATTGGTTCACCGTGGCCGTTTGTCTGCGCATGCAAACAGCCTTGGTGGTGTTGTCCTAAACGTTTGGGACAGTGAATTGTGGAATGCGGCGGACTGGTACCGCATCAAATAATTTCACTTAGCTGAACATGTGATCCGCGCGCGCATGCGTGCGGATCATTTTTAAAACAAAACTCATGTACTGAGGCGTGCAATGCTACAATTCACCATTCGACGAACCATTTTGGCCGTTCCGACGCTTTTGTTCATCAGTTTGGTAATCTTTCTTTTGCTTGAATTGGCACCGGGCGATCCAATGGCCCAAGTGCCCTTAACCGTTCCCCCAGAGGTCAAGGAAAAAATGCGCCTTGCTCTGGGATTGGGCGAACCTGTGCATGTCCGTTTTTGGAAATGGATCGTGCAATTCTTTTGGGTCGAACCACAGGTCTTGGTCGACCATATTTTTGGCACCACATTTTCCGAAGGCAAACTGCGCGTGATATCGTGGCAAACCCTTAGCCCCGTGATGGAAATCGTCATTCAACGTATTCCACAAACCCTGTGGGTCGTTGGTGTCGCCTACATTGTGGGCATTATTATTGCGATCCCAATTGGTATCTATTCCGCCTATCGTCAGTATTCTATCTTTGATCAGGCGGGAACGTTCATTTCGATGGTGGGCTATTCCGTTCCACCGTTTTTTTCTGGTGTTTTGGTCATTGTAATTTTTTCGGTGAACCTTGGGTGGTTCCCATCAATTTATGACACGACACATGTGGTCAATGATTGGGCCAGCTTTAAGGTGCAACTTTACCAAATGATCATGCCAGTGATGGTTTTGGCCCTTCAAATCACGGCTCAGATTAGCCGTTTCATGCGCGCATCTATGCTGGATAATTTGAACCAAGATTATGTGCGCACCGCGCGGGCCAAGGGATTGGGCGAACGCGTGGTCGTCATGGTGCATGTTCTGCGCAATTCGATGATCCCTGTTGTGACTGTCATCGCATTGGGCATACCGTCCATATTTGGCGGCGCAATCATTACCGAACAGGTGTTTAAGGTAAATGGTATTGGTCAACTTTTGATCGGCGCCATTCAGGCAAATGATTTGCCGATGGTTCAAACGCTGACCTTTATTTTTGCCTTTCTGATCGTCTTTTTTAACCTGATTGCCGACATCCTGTACGGCATTCTTGATCCAAGGATCCGCTATGACTGATCTATCTGATGCAGAGCTTATCAAACCACCGCGCAGCCAGTGGCGCGATGTTTGGGATCAATTTAAATCGCACAAGGGCGCGATGGCAGGGGCCTTTGTGTTCATCACAATTGTAGCGGTTGTTTTTCTTGGGCCATTTTTCTGGACGATTGAGGCGACGCATATTGATATCCGCGCCCGAAATCAGGGACCCAGCTGGGCACACCCCTTTGGTACCGATCAATTGGGGCGCGACACCTTTGCCCGGATGATAGCAGGGGGGGTAACCTAAATCTTGGTGGGATGGGCGGCGATGGGCCTGTTGTTGGTTTTGGGAACATTTGTCGGCGACTTGGCGGGGTTTTGTAGATTTTTGGATGGCCCCCTGATGCGCATGACGGAACTTTTTTTG
>CAXACF010000337.1:0-2971 GCA_963967125.1 uncultured Rhodobacterales bacterium
AAGGCGGCCGCACAGTCGGCTCAGGCGTCGTTTCTAAAATCATCAAGTAATAAATTTACTTGAAACGGTTAGGGTGCGCGGCAACGCGCACCTTTGCTCTTTACGAGATCGGGCAACCGATCGCCCGGGTTCGATGAAGGCAAAAGATGCTCTTGGGTCTTCCTCTCAACTCTAACGCCGAAACATAAGGCAATAAGACAATGCAAAGCCAAAACATTCGTATCCGGCTAAAGGCATTCGATTACCGTGTACTGGATGCCAGCACACAGGAAATCGTGAACACTGCCAAACGCACCGGAGCTTCGGTCCGCGGTCCTATCCCGCTGCCGAACAAGATCGAAAAGTTCACCGTTCTACGTGGTCCACACGTGAACAAAAAATCGCGTGACCAGTTCGAAATTCGCACACACAAGCGTCTTTTGGACATCGTTGACCCAACACCACAAACCGTAGATGCGCTTATGAAGCTGGATCTTGCGGCAGGTGTTGACGTTCAAATCTCGGTATAAGGGGGCAATTAGATGCGCTCTGGTATTATCGCGAAAAAAGTCGGTATGACCCGACTATTTATGGAAGACGGCAAACAGATCCCTGTTACTGTTCTTCAAATGGAAAACTTGCAAGTTGTTGCACAACGCAGCAGCGACCAGCACGGCTATACAGCTGTTCAACTTGGCGCAGGTTCTGCAAAGGCGAAAAACACATCCAAAGCGATGCGTGGCCACTTTGCAGTCGCTAAGGTTGAGCCTAAGCGTAAAGTTGCAGAATTCCGCGTTGACCCTGAAAACATGTTGGATGTTGGTTCTGAACTAACAGCTGAACATTATGTTGAAGGTCAATTTGTCGACGTTTCTGGCACATCTATCGGTAAAGGTTTTGCCGGTGCCATGAAACGCCACAACTTTGGCGGTTTGCGTGCATCACACGGTGTTTCAATCAGCCACCGTTCGCATGGTTCAACTGGTCAGTGTCAAGGCCCAGGTAAAGTGTTTAAAGGCAAGAAAATGGCAGGCCACATGGGTGCTGTTCGTGTTACAACACAAAACCTACAGGTCGTTAAAACAGACGCAGATCGTGGTTTGATCATGATCAAAGGCGCCGTTCCTGGTTCAAAAGGCGGTTGGGTGACAGTGAAGGACGCGGTTAAAAAACCACTTCCTGAAAATGTACCATTCCCAGCAGCATTGCGTTCCGCAGAAGCTCCGGCCGTTGCAGAAGAAGCGCCGGCAGAGGGAGGTGAAGCATGAAACTTGACGTAATCACACTTGAAGGTGGCAAAGCGGGCTCTGTTGAGCTTGGCGATGACATCTTTGGTCTAGAACCACGTGCAGACATCTTACACCGTGTTGTGCGTTGGCAGCGTAACAAAGCGCAAGCTGGCACACACAAGGTTAAGACACGTTCTGAAGTGAGCTACTCAACCAAGAAAATCTATCGTCAAAAAGGAACAG
The DNA here is from genome assembly GCA_963967125.1 of uncultured Rhodobacterales bacterium. Classification (GTDB taxonomy): domain Bacteria; phylum Pseudomonadota; class Alphaproteobacteria; order Rhodobacterales; family Rhodobacteraceae; genus HIMB11. The sequence continues at coordinate 1,452 of CAXACF010000337.1, forward strand.
GTGGCGCACGTCACGGTTCACGTAAGGCGCCGATTTTCCGCAAAGGTGGCATCTACAAGGGCCCAACACCGCGCAGCCACGCGCATGATTTGCCAAAGAAAGTGCGTCAGCTTGGACTTAAGCACGCGCTATCAGCTAAGGCGAAATCAGGTGCATTGGTGATCATCGAAGCAGCCGCCTCAGAAGGCAAATCAGCTGTTTTGGCAAAGCAAGTGAAAAACCTTGGTTGGAAACGTGCATTGATCATCGACGGTTCAGAAGTAAGCGAAAGCTTTGCAATGGCCGCACGTAACGTTGAGGGCGTGGACATCCTGCCAACAATGGGCGCAAACGTTTATGACATCCTAAAGCGTGATACACTTGTCATCACGAAAGCGGGCGTCGAAGCATTGGAGGCACGTTTGAAATGAGTGTAAAAGCTGAACATTACGATGTGATCCGCAAGCCGATCATCACAGAAAAAGCAACAATGGCATCAGAAGCAGGTGCAGTCGTTTTTGAAGTGGCAATCGACAGCAACAAACCACAGATCAAAGAAGCAGTAGAAGCGCTCTTTGGTGTAAAGGTCAAAGCGGTCAACACAACCATCACCAAAGGTAAAACCAAGCGTTTCCGTGGTATGATGGGTCGTCGTAAGGACGTCAAAAAAGCCTATGTGACATTGGAAGACGGTAACACAATCGACGTGTCAACCGGTCTGTAAGGCTTCAAACTTAAGTTTGAAAAACAAAGCCCCCGCAGTTGCGGGGGCTTTTTGTTTTCCTCGCGTAGAACATTGTGGTACAGTAATCACATAATTTAAAATATTTACTTTGTGGATTTTTAGGGATGCGAATACTTGCGCTTGTTTTAATGGCGTGGATGTGGCCTGTGGCCAGTGTACAGGCACATCAATCTGACGCCACGCACTGTGACGAACTGATAAATGCCAATCAGTTAAGAGAATGTTTGTCAGAGAATTTAATAAGATCAAATTCGTGGGTTCTAAATAAGACCGCTAATGCTGAAGCTGGCGACTTGTTTGAAGCGAGACTTGAAAGTCATAATCATATCGCATGTGGGGAAAAATCAGGACACTTAGAGCTCGTCTTTATTTGCTCTGAACGCGCCCCAATTGTTTTCGTGACTGGCACATGCCGGTTTGCTGATCATGCACGGTTTGGTCGTTTCAATACAAAGATAGATGAGAAGAGACGGCAGAAATTCGTTGCCACTGCCCTAAACGGTGGAAACGCACTGGGGTTAACAGATGCCAAAGCCTCAAGTCTTATGGTCGACGCAATTACCAATGCTGAAAAAGTCACGCTTCAAATTCAGCCATTCCCATGGTTGCCCACGAAGGCGACGTTCTATCCAACTGAGAGTAGTACAACGGTTGCTGAAGTACGGGCAGCGTGTCTGAAATAAGGCATTTCCAATGCAATTCAGGTTATGAAACGACCGCTTGTAAACATTGTTTTATCCAATGCACTGGACACCCAACCCATTCACCACTATACCGCAGCAATCTTGTGCGGCCC
>CAXACF010000338.1:0-2967 GCA_963967125.1 uncultured Rhodobacterales bacterium
GTGATCATGAGGGGCATCGTGATGCGATGGACGTACGTCCAAATCATCTTCTGCTGCGGCCTCAAGCCCCAAAACAACGCGGGCGTCCACGTGCCCATCGGTCACCTCGATCACGGGCAAGTTCCGCGGCGCTTCGGCCGCGATTATGGCCTTGGCCTTTTCACGTGCATCCACATCCGCCAAATCACATTTGGTCAAAAGGATCAGGTCAGCACATGAAATCTGATCTTCGAACACTTCTGACAGTGGTGTTTCATGATCAATGCTGTCGTCTGCTGCGCGTTGCGCATCGACGGCCGCAACATTTGGCGCAAAACGGCCCGAGGCCACGGCCTCGGCGTCGGCCAAAGCAATGACACCATCCACTGTGATCTTGGATCGGATCGCAGGCCATTCAAACGCCTTTAACAATGGCTTTGGCAGGGCCAAACCAGATGTTTCAACCAATATATGATCCGGGCGTGGGTCTAGGGCCATCAGCGCCTCAATCGTTGGGATAAAATCGTCAGCCACCGTGCAGCAAATACACCCATTGGCCAATTCAACGATATTTTCCGCCGGGCAATCAGGGATTGAGCAAGATTTCAGGATTTCACCATCCACGCCCACATCGCCAAATTCATTCACAACCACGGCCAAACGACGACCACCCGCATTTTGCATCAGATGAGAAATCAGCGTCGTTTTCCCAGACCCCAAAAAGCCCGTGATAACAGTAATAGGAAGTTTGTTTAGATCACTCATAATCTTAGTCCTTTAGCGGCGGAATGCGCGCAATACAGTTTTTTCGGAAATGCTCGGGGCGTTCGCGCCACGGCACAATGCCATCTTCGCTTTGGGCATAGCGTTCAACGCCTTCGGCAATCGCATCCAAATGCGACGTTTCATGCAGGTTTCCATACACATAAGTCCACTTTCCATTGCCCCGCAAAACCATGGAACAGCCTTGCGAACAATTGGACAAGCATTCAACAGATTTCAGAGTGACGCCATCGGGCAACCCCTGGGCCGTCAGATTATTAAACAGCTGTTGGCCAGGGGTGGCACACCCCTCTTCCACGGGCAGGCCGCGGCGGCATTTCGTGCAAACCAAAACTTCCACGTTTTTCTGTGTCACGTTTCGTGTCCTTTGTGTTGGGCAAGCAAATAGGATGACAGGACGGCACAGGGTGCAGGTTCCAGTCACCGGATCACCTCGCCCGGATGGTTATGTCGGCTGGCAGGTCTCCCGGCTGGCCAAGTGGGTTTCCCCCTGCGTGAGGCCTTCCCAATCTATGATCAGTGGCGGACACGCGCTTGGTTTACGGTCGCGAGGGCGGCTGCGGCTCACACAAAGTCGTTTGTGCTCTCGCATTCCCTTTTCACCTGTCCTACATAACAGGCACCAGCAGGTGCTTATGTCACACCCGCCCCTTCAAAAGTCAACGTGGGAAACACCAAATATGTCAGTCACACCCCCAAGCGCCGAGGAACAAGCGCGTCACACCGAAAAAATGAAGAAAATCAAGGCCGCGCGTGACCGCCTGATGGCGGACAAGACCGAAGAAAAAGGCCTGATTATGGTGCATACGGGCAAGGGCAAGGGGAAATCTTCCTCCGGGTTTGGGATGATTCTGCGCTGCATCGCACACGAAATGCCCTGTGCCGTGGTACAGTTCATCAAGGGCAGCTGGATGACCGGCGAGCGTAAACTGTTGACAGAACGTTTTGCGGATGAGGTGAAATTCGTTGTATCAGGCGAAGGGTTCACATGGGACACGCAGGACAAGGCACGTGATATCGCAGCCGCACAGGCGGGTTGGGAACAGGCCAAGGCGCTGATCCTTGATCCGAACATTCAATTCGTTTTGCTGGACGAAATCAACATCGCCCTGCGCAATGATTACTTAGATATCGATGAGGTTGTGACCTTCCTATTGGAAGAGAAACCAAAAATGACGCATGTTTGCCTAACAGGGCGCAACGCAAAACCTGAATTGATCGAGGCGGCAGATTTGGTCACAGAAATGGAATTGATCAAACATCCCTTCCGCGATGGGATTAAGGCGCAATTGGGCGTCGAATTTTAGGGGCACCTGACATGTCACGCGCCATCATGTTTCAGGGAACAGGATCCAACGTGGGGAAATCCATGTTGGTTGCGGGGATTGCGCGCGCATTCAAAAACCGTGGCCTGCGCGTAGTCCCGTTTAAACCGCAGAACATGTCAAACAACGCGGCGGTGACCGTGGATGGCGGTGAAATCGGTCGTGCGCAGGCGTTGCAAGCCTGGGCAGCGGGGCTTGCGCCGCACACGGATATGAACCCTGTTTTGTTGAAACCTGAAACGGAAACAGGATCGCAAATCGTGGTTCAGGGCAAGCGGTTCGCCACCGTTGCCGCGCGCGGATACAGCGCCGTCAAACCAAAACTGATGGCGCCTGTGCTCGAAAGCTTTCATCGCCTGAAATCGCAATATGATTTGGTTCTTGTCGAAGGGGCGGGCAGCCCTGCCGAGGTGAACCTGCGCCAAGGGGATATTGCCAATATGGGGTTTGCGCAGGCGGCCGATGTGCCCGTGGTGCTGTGTGGCGACATAAATCGCGGTGGCGTGATCGCGCAGATCGTTGGGACGCAAAATGTGCTGGATGACGCAGATCGCGGCAAAATATCCGCGTTTCTTATCAATATGTTTCGTGGTGATCCCAGCCTGTTTGAAGATGGTTATGACCTGATTAAAACAACCATGAGTGAACAAAATAGTCGTCCGCGTAACCAACATCACGACATGTCAAATCACCGTAAGCCTCTCCCTCACAAGTATCACCATAGGTACCTGTAAAGTTAGTATCATAGATATCACTGAATGGATCTATGCCCAGAGGATTTTGGTCAACATCAGAGATGTATCTCGTTGTCCAAAGTACTCTCCACTGGTCCCACTCAAGCGTTACATATGAGTTTGCTTTCCACTTTGCAAAGCCCCAT
>CAXACF010000339.1:0-2966 GCA_963967125.1 uncultured Rhodobacterales bacterium
TACTTGAACTGTTCGAGATATTTGATGACCTTAAGGCGCCGGCCGTGTTTCATTGCAAATCAGGGGCAGATCGCGCAGGTTTTGTGTCCGCGCTCTATCTGAATATGGTTGCGGGCCACCCTATGGAGGATGCGGCAAAACAACTAAGCCTGCGCCACCTGCATGTTGATTTCACACCCACAGGTGTTCTTGATTATGTTTTGCGGGTGTATATGGAACGCAATAGACGATCGCCCATTTCGTTTCGCGACTGGGTTGTTTCAGAATATGATGCGCCAACGGTGCATCACGGATATCAAGATCGCATCTTGTGGTCAGAAACAGTGGATAGATTGCAAGGCCTTACGCCTGCTGCGTGATCCAAACCCCAAGTGCCATAACGGCGATACCACTAGCACGAACAAGGTTCAGAGAATTTTGCGCCGCCCCAAAAAGGGCAAAATGATCGATTGCCGCGGCGCTGACCAACTGTCCCAACAAAACAAAGAAGACTGCGTTCCCAACGCCAAATCTTGGCGCGATAAATGTGATTGAAAGAACGTAAAACGCGATGAGTACGCCGGCAAAAAACAGATGCTTTGGCGCCTGATTAACAGTTTTCAACGGATTGAGGCCAGTTGCAAATGCCAGCGCCCATGTGACAAGGCCCGCAATCGTGAAAAGAATTGCGGCGGCAACGATTGGGGACAGGATAAAACGACCAAGGGCTGCATTCAACGCGGCAAGGATGGGAATTCCGATCCCCGCCAGAAACATGATCGCCGCGTAATGGTGCATGTCGGGGTCCTACACGTCCAACTCTTCCACGAAACGCGCATTTTCCTGAATGTACTGGAAACGCAATTCGGGTTTTTTGCCCATCAGACGTTCGACCAAATCCGTTGTTTCGCCTGGCTCATCTTCGTCAATGGTCACGCGGATCAATTTACGCGTCTTGGGATCCATTGTTGTTTCTTTAAGATCTTTGGCATCCATTTCGCCCAACCCCTTAAATCGTTGGACGTCAATCTTGCCTTTGCCGCCAATCCCTTTGGTTAGGTACGTGTCTTTTTCCAAGTCATTTGAAACGTACAAACGCTTGGCACCTTGGGTTAAACGATAGAGTGGGGGGCAGGCCAAGAATAGATGACCGTTATCAATCAACGGCCGCATCTGTGTGTAGAAAAACGTCATTAGCAACGAGGCGATATGCGCGCCGTCAACGTCTGCATCAGTCATGATGATAATTTTGTCATACCGCAGGTCATCGAGGTTAAAGCGGGTTCCCATGCCAACGCCCAATGCTTCGCACAGATCGTTGATTTCTGCGTTTTGTCCCAGCTTATTTGACGCTGCCCCCAAGACGTTAAGGATCTTACCCTTTAGAGGCAGCAAGGCTTGGTTTTCACGGTTTCGCGCACCTTTGGCTGATCCTCCCGCACTGTCCCCCTCAACGATGAAAAGCTCGGTACCTTCGCGGTTTTTAGCGGTACAATCGGTTAGCTTACCTGGAAGGCGCAGTTTTTTCGTTGCGGATTTACGGGCGGTTTCCTTTTCTTGACGACGGCGCATGCGTTCTTCTGCGCGCAAAACAAGAAAATCTAAAATTGCACCCGCTGATTTTGTATCTGCTGCCAGCCAATTGTCGAAATGGTCCCGCACGGAATTTTCAACCAATCGCGCCGCTTCGTTTGTGGCAAGGCGGTCTTTTGTTTGTCCAACGAATTCAGGTTCGCGAATAAAGCAGCTGACCAATGCACATCCACCAGTGATCAAATCTTCACGTGTGATGTCCTTGGCCTTGCGATTGTTGATCCGTTCGCCATAGGCACGAATGCCTTTCAAAATGGCGGCCCAAAAACCGCTTTCGTGCGTGCCGCCTTCGGGTGTGGGAACGGTGTTACAGTAAGACTGAATAAACCCATCCCGCGAAGGGGTCCAATTGATGGCCCATTCCACCTTGCCGGGTGTTTGAAAGCGCTCTTGAAAATCAACGACGCCTGCAAATGGATTTTCGGAATAGGTCGTCGCGCCATTCAATGTTTCGCGCAGATAATCGGCCAGCCCACCCGGGAAATGAAAGGTGGCCTCGGTTGGTGTCGTGCCATCATCAATTTCAGATTTCCAACGAATTTCCACGCCACTGAACAAATACGCTTTGGACCGAATAGATTTGAATAGACGCGCGGGTTTAAAGCGGTTCGCGCCGAAAATCTGCTCATCCGCGTGAAATGTCACCGATGTTCCGCGACGATTTGGGGCCGCGCCAATTTTTTCAACATTTGTTTGTGGGATGCCGCGCGAAAAGCGTTGTTCAAACAGCTCTTTGTTACGCGCAACTTGAACCACCATTCTGTCTGATAGGGCGTTTACAACGGATGCACCAACGCCGTGCAAACCGCCCGAGGTTTGATAGGCTTTGCCGCTAAATTTACCACCGGCATGGAGGGTGCACAAAATAACCTCAAGCGCGGATTTGTCTGGAAATTTGGGGTGTGGATCAATGGGAATTCCACGTCCGTTGTCCCGAACTGTTAGCGAATAATCGGCGTGCAATTCCACTTCAATGCGGTTCGCATGTCCTGCAACTGCTTCGTCCATCGAGTTATCAAGGATTTCGGCAACCATATGATGCAATGCTCGTTCATCGGTGCCGCCGATATACATGCCTGGGCGTTTTCGGACAGGTTCCAGACCCTCCAAAACCTCAATGGACGATGCGCTATAATCGTCAGCTTGGCTGTTTTCCAAAAGATCAGTCATGTGAAGTGCTCGATTTATGTTTCTAAATATTATGACAGCAAGTCCATCAAAGGAAAAGAGCAGATTGAGAAATTGGAAAGCCGTCAACTCACACAGTGATTCGTCCCATGCCCACAGAAATGTACATACACGTTTAGGTCGATTAACAATTTTGATTTGGGAGAAGTTGGTATAAACAACATTGTGGCTGATGTAGGTTTTTACGGTTCAAATTCACAGACTTA
>CAXACF010000340.1:0-2962 GCA_963967125.1 uncultured Rhodobacterales bacterium
CAAAACTTCTTCACGATCGCGTCAGATGCAGGATTGGCGTATCTGCTTTTCCCCGTAGAACCCAGATATGTTGAAGAGCCTCGTGGCCGCTGGAAGGGTCAGGCGGAATATGTCGCGCGTCCCAAATCGACCGAGGATGTGAGCGCCCTTTTGAAACTGTGCCATACCCACCGCGTGGCGATTATTCCCTATGGTGGTGGAACGGGATTGGTGGGCGGGCAGCTTGCCGAAACAGGGGCGGTTCCTTTGATATTATCCCTTGAAAAGATGACAAAAATTCGCGCCGTTTATCCCGAAGAAAACGTGATGCTCGTGGATGCGGGTGTCATATTGGCCGATATCCAACAGGCGGCTGAAGATGTGGATCGCCTGTTCCCGCTGTCTTTGGCTTCGGGCGGCAGCGCGCGTATTGGCGGGTGTCTTGCCACGAACGCAGGGGGCGTGAATGTCCTACGCTATGGCAACACACGGGATCTGTGTTTGGGACTAGAGGTTGTCATGGCTGATGGTGCAATTTGGAACGGGTTGGGGCGTCTGCGCAAGGATAATACAGGCTATGACCTGCGCCATCTGATGATCGGCTCCGAAGGGACATTGGGCATCATCACAGGTGCATCGCTAAAGCTTGCGCCGCGCCCACGGGATGTGGGTGTGGCCCTGTTCACCGTGCCTGATCCAATTGCGGCCCTGTCCCTTTTGGCATTGACACGCAATGAGGTGGGCGAGGCGGTGTCCGCCTTTGAATTGATATCGAAAATGGGGTTCGATTTCCTGTCCGAAACCATGCCAGATGTACGCCAAGTGATTGAAGATAAACCAGAATGGATGGTTTTGATCGAACTGGGCATGGGCGGTGCACAATCCGCATCAGACGCGCTTGAACGCCTGTTTGAATTGGGACATCAGGCTGGTCTGGTCAGTGATGGGGTCATCGCGCAATCCACGCAGCAGGCGCAGGATATATGGACGATCCGCGAAACCATTCCAGAGGCCAACCGCCGCATCGGATCCATCAGCAGCCATGATATTTCATTGCCCCTTTCGATGATCCCAGAGTTCATAAAGGTGGCCCCAAACCATTTGGAAAAACTGTGCGATATGCGCATCAATTGCTTTGGTCATTTGGGGGATGGGAACCTGCATTATAACGTATTTCCGCCCAAAGGACGGGATAAGAAAGAGTTCTGGAACCTGCGGGATGAAATCAAACGCACAGTGCATGATTTGGTCGTCTCGATGGGGGGATCGCATAGTGCGGAACATGGGATTGGGCGCCTAAAGGTGGATGATTTGGAACGCTATAGCGATCCTGCGAAACTGTCGGCGCTTCACGCGATAAAGGGTGCGCTTGATCCCCAAAACATCCTAAATCCTGGGTCTGTATTGCGTCTGTAATACGTCGGTATCACGTCGGTGCGCAACGCGCGATGGGATATGGATGTGTTAGGGATGTTTGGGGTAGGGTGGTTGTTCCCGTCCGACTATTTATCTTGTCAGAATGCCGATATCTGATCGCCCGCACCATGAAACTTGTGAATGCTCATGGGCTGTTTACAAGCCGACCTCGGGAGGTGCGAAAGCGCCTTCCTGGGGGGAGGTCGGCGCTTTGCCAATCTGGCGATTGGCTTGGAATAAGATTGGTTTTTGGGCTTCGGTGCCTCGGCTCTGTTAACCGCCCACGGGCGTATGCTTAATCGTTGGTGTGAAAACTCAATGATACCTGCATATTCTATTCATGCACCGAATTTACCAATCCCTTGGCCTTACGCCGCAGGTGGCGTTCATAGATGATGCGGGCGACGATGTGTTCGTATCCCCAATCCAAGATCTGATACACCCCAGGAATGCGGGCAATCCGCGCCATAAACCGATAGCGGGGCATTTGATCCCACAGGACCAAAAAAGCCGCAAGCCCGACATGGATTTTGCCATCATGCATCACATGCAACAGGCGTGTGGCGCGATCTTCGTCAACGCCCCATTCCGACAAATCCGTTTTGTTCAAATCCACAATTTCAATGGGTAGATCCCGCGCCTTGGCATAGGCGTCGTAATGGCACATTTCGGAATTACAGACGGGACAATCAGCGTTATAGAGGGCGCGTGTTTTCATGGCGGTATCTCCTATTACACACTGTATGTAATAGGTCGGGCCAAAATGTCATTGGGACTTACGCAAATGTCGCAGTTATGGCCCAGGTGCCAAACGTCCCCATAGGTCATATTCACCCGCTTCATCCACCTCGACCGTGACAATATCACCGACATTCAGATCCTGATGTTCTTCGTCAATGAATAGGTTGCCATCAATTTCAGGGGCATCTGCCATGGTACGGCATGTGGCGGCGTCTTGGTCCACCTCATCCACAATCACATCCAGCGTGCGGCCAACCTTGGCCTGTAGCTTGGCTTCTGAAATTGCTTGGGCCTTGGTCATGAACCGTTCCCAGCGCTCTTGTTTCACGGCATCTGGCACATGATCGGGTAAATCATTGGATCGCGCGCCATCCACATTTTCATACTGAAAACACCCGACGCGATCCAACTGCGCCTCATCCAACCAATCAAGTAGCGTTTCAAATTCGGCCTCGGTTTCGCCGGGATAGCCGACGATAAAGGTGGAACGCAGTGTGATATCAGGACAGGCCGACCGCCATGCTGCGATTTCGTCCAGTGTTTTGGCCGCGGCTGCGGGGCGGGCCATACGGCGCAACGTATCGGGGTGGGCATGTTGGAACGGAATATCCAAATAGGGCAGGATGATCCCATCGGCCATCAGCGGGATCAGATCGCGCACATGTGGATAGGGGTAAACATAGTGCAACCGGACCCATGCCCCCAATGATCCCAGATCACGGGCCAAATCGGTGATATGCGCGCGGTGATCACGTTCGGTGGCATATTTGATATCAACGCCATAGGCAGATGTGTCCTGCGAAATGACCAGCAATTCACGCACACC
>CAXACF010000341.1:0-2956 GCA_963967125.1 uncultured Rhodobacterales bacterium
TGCGAAACCAAAACTTCTCTATCACTATATTCTAAAAAATTGATCAAAGTATTTGACGCCAATTTCGACCTTCACGCTCTAGAAGAGTTAAACTATCCTGCGGGCCAGAACTCCCACTCTCATAAGGTTTTGGGACATCGTTTCTTTCTATCCATCCTTTAATTATGGGATCCGTCCATGCCCAAGCCGCCTCAACTTCGTCACCCCGCATGAATAGAGTTTGATTACCTCTTATCACATCCATTATTAGCCTTTCATAAGCATCAGGAACTGTATTTTCGTCTATGCCTAGGGTTTCAGAAAATGTCATATCTAAAGGAACATCAATCAAACGCATACCACCTGGTCCAGGCTCTTTAATTGTTACATCCATTGTAATTCCTTCATCAGGTTGAAGTCTAATAATGAGGGCATTTTGATGATTTCCTGCCTCTGGACCAAAGATACTATGGGGCTTTTCCTTGAACACAACAGCTATTTCAGATGTTCTCGCCTTTAGTCTTTTACCGGTACGAAGATAAAACGGGACACCAGCCCACCGGTAGTTACTGATGTTGACTTTAAGAGCTACGAAACTTTCTGTTTTGGATTTTGGATTTTGTACACCTGTCCTGTAATCTGCGTGTTCATTGCCCGGTCCATACTGACCGCGAACAATATGATGCGGAAAAAAAAATCGGATTAGTCTCAGCCAAAACAAACACAACCAACGCGACATTCGCGCTTCGATGTAAGCTTAAAGAATTTCCACTCTATATCCAAATCGTGGAAAGTGGACGCAAACCTCTCCTAGGTCAGGATCACTTCGCATCAGCGAAACGGTATCATGGTCGGCATATTGGATCATCCCTTGGACAGGTTGTTCACCAGCATCTACATCAGGCGTTACTTGTATACGCATACCTTTTTCGAAACCTTGCGGATCTTTTGGATCAATAAACGGTGCGCATGTCGACTGACTGTTTTTCGCAATTTGTATGGCCTCTTCGGCTGACAAACTGTGCATATGACCATGCCCAAGTAGTGAAATTCGTTTTGCCCATTCTTCAATAAAAGTGAACTCTGACATGAAATTGGGGCCATTTGACCATCTACCACGGACGAACCAAATCAGGTGGTATAATTGGGCATCAATGGCAGCAGGTTCATGGCCTAAAATAAACTGCCGCCCGTCAGATAATTGATGATTTATTCTGTGTAGTGGTCCACGAAGCTGTGAAGCGAGATGCGTCAATGTTGCGTTCGCTTCTTTCAGGCCATTGGCCCAATCAGCACCCATATACAGGCGTCCTCTGTCCTGTGCGAATTCCTCAGGCAGTTCATTTGCTGCAGACCCCAGAACAATTTTGACGCTAAGATCAAACAGTACGCCATCAGTCCATCGGCTTAGACACCACATTAATCCCGGATCTGATTTTGGATAAAAACTGGGTGTTGGGAACCGCTTCTCCAATTCATTCAAAATGCATAGGCTGTCACAGTAAATATCTGCACCGATCTGCATAACTGGGGTTCGACGGTACCCCCCTGTTAACTTTGTAAGCATTGGTTTGGGTGGTAGTCGGGGTATTTCAACCGAGTACCATTTTAGTTGCTTTATTCCAAAACCAACTCTTACTTTCTCGGCAACGGGGGACTGTGAATAATTATGAAAAATAATGTCTTTGCTTTGCGCAACCATGAATAGGCCCCTTTCAAAAGTACGAATAGCTGAGGAATTTGCAGTATTTGGAATGTGATGTTTCTTTTCAATTTAGCAAGGAAAAGTTTCGAGCGGTCACAAAGGCTTTTGGGCCATTTCATTTTAAAAAGAGTTTCTTATATTTCGAAATTTGGAGTGAAATTCATGACCTTCTGTTCCACACCGTTTCAGTAGACGTCTTTGTAAGATCATGTTTATTTGACCCAATGTTAAACCCGCCTAAGAACGAAGATGTTGAAAATACCCCTCATACATAGCGCGTCATACGAACTTGAACTACATGACACGCACAAAGTTATGGGACAAAAATCAACCGCGTTATATAATGCAATTCGCGCGATGACTTGGTCGAAAAAATTTGAAACTGTGACCTGCAGTGGCGTTTCACCAAAGGATCTAACCTTAGCACATGATGCAACATATATAGATCGCATTGTTAATGATCATCTAAGTCGCGCTGAAATGAAACTGATCAATTTGCCTTGGTCTACGCGACTTTTAAACCGTAGCCTTTTAACGCCCGCGGGTACGTTTGAGGCTGCCAAATTGGCACTGAAAACTGGCGTTGCATGCCACACCGCTGGTGGGTCGCACCACGCGTATCGAAATTACGGTTATGGTTTTTGTGTTTTCAATGATTTGGCATATGCTGCATTGCGATTACAAAAGGATGAATTAGCCCGTCGTGTTCTAATTCTTGACTGTGACGTGCATCAGGGCGATGGCACGATCGACATCTGTAAAAACAATCCAGACATCTTCACCTGCTCGATCCATGGGGGACAATATATAGGCCCCGAACGAATGTTAGGCTCGCTTGATGTTGCATTGCCTGACGGTACGGAGGATACGCAGTATTTATCAAAATTGAAGGACGCGCTCGATGTCATATCCAACAACTTTCTTCCTGATATTGTGATTTATGACGCCGGCGTTGATGTTCATCTGAACGATAAACTAGGCAGGTTGAACATTACATCCGATGGTATCATTGCTCGGGATCAACTTATCCTAGCGTTTTTTCAAAAGCGTAATATCCCTGTAGCAACAGTCATAGGTGGGGGTTACAGTGTTGATCGTTCTGAATTGATTAATCGACACATGTTGGTGTTTGAAACTGTGGCACAGCTATATTGAAACTACCAATGTATATCAAACCCTCACCACTTACGCAATTTAACGAATATATCGCTCTACGTAATCAGCGCCCAAACCAACAGCTTCATAATGACGTTTGCACATGTCGATCTTTGT
>CAXACF010000342.1:0-2953 GCA_963967125.1 uncultured Rhodobacterales bacterium
CCACCCGAACGCAGATCCGTGATCATGGGGCGGGGGCCTGCGATGCGGGGGGCGGTGGGATCGATCATATGCACCCACACCAAGCCCGCTAGGGTTTCCGCAAGCGTTTGTGCCGTAGCGCCCGCCAGTGTGACGGGGCTTGATGCGCCAACTTGGCCAAACACATTGCAATGCACGGGAATCCCAAATTTGACGGCAGTTCGCATTACCAGCATGCTTTCGTTGTGCAAACGCAGAGGCGGCACCGCATGATTGATATTTAGCGATAAAAAGGGGCGGGCGCGAAATGCATTCTCGCTGCCCGCAATGGCATAACACAGCTGCGCGATATCATCCACATGTGCTGCGTCTGAGGCTTGGACCATCACATGTTTGGGACACCCCATAACTGATGCAGCCGCTGTCGCACGATCAAGTTTCAGGGGATCGTCAATATCACGCGCAACAACAGAGCGGGCAAAGAAATCTATGTTCCTGCAATTATGGGCGATGCAGGCTGCGTCATATAAATCGCGCAACTCCGCGCCACGGTAGTCCGCGGTTGTCAAATCCTGCACCATTGGGGCTGCGCCACCCGTTCCTAAATATACGTTTTCCCCACCAACGTGCATGTCAAACTCGGCTACTTGCCCTGCCAGAAAAACGGTTTTGGGCATGGCATCGACAGCTTCCAGAACAAGGTTTCTGGGTATCGTGATGCGCCCGCCCGATAGCTGTGCGCCTGCATTACACATGGTGTCGCTGATTTCGGGTGAAACCTCGGCCAATCCAATGGTTTCCAGAATTTGAATGGCTGCATCCAGCAACAGGTTTAGGTCGTCATTTGACAACCGATTTAGGTTACTGCCGACGCGGTGATTGATAGGCGCACCGCCTGTTTTTTCTGTATTCGATTTGTTTCGATTTCTGCGCATTCTGAGAGTTGATCCTATTGAATTAATCAACAGGATCAATTGCTATTCTTAGTCCAAGATCACAAATGAATGCGGTTGAATTCTACACCTTTGGCGGCGGCGTCGCCCCAGGTGCGCCAAGCGCAAGCGCCGCATCGCGCCCGCCGTGAAATTCGATCAAGTCCGCTTGATCCGCAAATGCGATCTTATCAACGGCCTCTGGGTCCAAAATCGCGCGAAGCTCGGCCTCTAGGTTTGCGAGCGTGTCGGCATGTTCTGGATTGTTGGCCAAATCAAAATGTTCTTTCGGATCGTTTTGCAGGTCAAATAATTCAGGCGGAAAATCAACGTAATAGTTTAGTTTCCAGCGCCCTTTTTTATACATATAGGCCCCTGAAACCGCGCCTGCTGCGTGATATTGGCTTAGGATTGGGCGGTCGGGTTGTTCCACTGCTGAAATTACATCATGCAAGGGTTGATGGGATGCGCGGCCGTCGAACGCAACGCCAAAGTGATCAGGGATCGTATGGGCCAAATCCAAAAGCGACACTGGTGTTTTGCATTCGCCCACGGGTACGTCAGGCCCCGCCATGATCATAGGGATATGAACGCTTTCCTGGTATAGGTTTGATTTTCCCCACAGGCCGCGTTCACCGACATTATCCCCATGATCAGATGTGTAGACCACGGTTGTATTTTCCGTCTGACCCGACGTGTCCAAGGCGTCCATGATTAATCCGATGTTATGATCTAGCCATGTGACCAAACCGTAATAGGCCGAAAAGGCGCGTTGTCGTTCGGCTGCATCCTCAAATTGGTCTTCGCTGTTGAAATTGCCATTTTGTTTTTCGACCCAAGGATGGCGTTTGTATCCATTTGTAGGGTGTAATTCTGGTTCAGGAATGGAACCTTCTGGGTACATCTCATAGTATTCTTTAGGCACAACCAGTGGGAAATGGGGCGCAACCAATCCAACATAGAGACACCATGGTGTATCGCGGTTTGCGGCCTGTTTGATCCACTCGATGGTGCGTTCCGTTACGGCGGCGTCATATTCGGTGTACTTGCTTTCGCCTGGACCGATATAGCCGCCCAGCATACGGGCATCAGGGGTGATGCGTTCATCCTCTTTCCGTATGGATGCCCAAACCATACCGACGCCACCAACAACCATCATGGGAATATGTTCGACGTCAAATCCTGCGGGGTCTTCTTCGCTGCGATAATGCAATTTTCCGATCGACTCGACAGGAATGTTATTGTCTTGCAATGCGTGACCCCAGCCCGGCAATTGTCCCGTATAGGGCATCGCGTTGTCCCAAAGACGCGTTTCATGCACATGTTTACCTGTTGCAAAGGATGCACGGGCAGGCACACAAATCGGGCAGGGTGTATAAGCCTCGCTAAAGCGTGTTCCACGTGCGGCAAGGCGATCCAAATTAGGCGTTTTTACGAAATCATGTTCTGCACATCCCATGGCGCGGCCTTGGTGTTCATCTGACATGATAACCAGGAAATTTGACTGGCTCATAATTCATCCTCTGACAGGTGTGCGGCGCGTTCCAGCTTTTCTAACGCCGAATAGATGGCCTTGATTTCGGTTTCGTCTAAATGGGCAAACAAACTGCGTTGCCTGTTGCGCATTAAGGGCAAGGTTTGATCATAAATCTTCCGCGCCTTGGCCGTCAGCTTCAAATTCGATTTTCTGTGATCTTTTGTATCTGTTTTAAACTTTACATAACCCGCGTCAGTCAGCCCGCGTATTGTGCGCGAAAGTTGCCCCTTATCCATCCCAATTTGACGTTCGATATCTGATGAATTTTTGCAATCAGTTCCTGCAAGTAGGGCAATTACCCGCCACTGCGTCAATGTCAGGCCCGCGTTTCGTTTCAGAATTCTGATTGCTTGCGCGTTCAACCGCATGTGCGTTCGCGCAAGCCGATAGGTCAAAAATTGTTGGACTTCTAGGTCATCTATATTCACGCGCAGGCCCCAAATATTATGCGAAATCCAGTGTTCATCAGCAAAGCAAACGTTAATTTAGTTGATACGTCAACTTT
>CAXACF010000343.1:0-2952 GCA_963967125.1 uncultured Rhodobacterales bacterium
AAGCCTTCGCTCCGCTTCGATCGCGCATGATCTGATTGAATATTGAAAATCGATACGGCAGACCATTTTAAACAACCTACCTCCAAGAAACATAAACTGGATTAATCGTCACATATCATACATTTACCTCATCCAAAGCCCAGCACGCTGCGTATATCGATCAGATGCTAATATTGAGGAGTTTCAAGCATGGAAGAAGCACTGGTCGCACTATCAATTCTTGGGTTTATTGTCGTTGCATGTATCTGGGTTGTGATGAGTGAGATGAAATAAAACTCACCCCCTATCATCCAATTCCGGTACTCGCCCAACCGGACGCGTCACCCCATCAAAACGCGGGGCTGGCGCGGGATAAGTGACGGGCCCATTTGGTGTTTCAACCGATATGCGGCGCAATTCAGGATGGGCGGATAATCCTGCCATGTCGTTTAATAGGGCAAAGGCCACATCGGCCTTTGTCAAATCTGCCAAAGCCTGATTTGCCGTGCGTTTCATAAATGCGGCGGCCACAATTTTGTCAGTCACATCGCGGTGTTCAACACGGTTCACATTGCTGGCAAACCGTGGATCATGGGACAGAGTGACATCGCCCAAGAACTGTTCACATAATTTGGACCATTCCCGATCACTTTGGATCGAAATCAAAACCTGTTTGCTGTCCTTGGTTTCAAACACCCCATAGGGCGCGATTGAAGGATGGGCCAACCCAACCCGTTTTGGCGTGCGCCCCCCTTCGTGATTAAGAAGCGGAACAGTCAGCCAATCGGCCATCACATCAAACATCGACACCGTAATCGCCATCCCCTGTCCTGTGATGCCACGCGCGATCAGTGCCTCAAGAATGGCGGAATGCGCGGTTGCGCCTGTTGCGATATCAACCACCGATACCCCCACACGCGATGGTTCATCAGGCCCGCCTGTGATCGAACACAGCCCGCTTTCGGCCTGGATCAACAGGTCATAGGCCTTGCGCGCGGCCATGTCTCCATCGGGATCAAACCCAGTGATCGAACAGGTGATCAAACGCGGGTTTTCACGGCGCAAATCCTCAAACGAAAACCCTAACCGTTCCATGACCCCGTGGCGCAGATTTTGAACAACGACATCCGCATCAGAAATTAGATCACGCAACCGCGCGCGCCCGGGGTCCGATGTTAAATCCAGCGCAACCGATGTTTTGCCACGGTTCAGCCAGACAAAATAACTGGATTGTCCCGCGGCAACATCGTCATAGCCACGGGCAAAATCGCCCTCTGGTCGTTCAATTTTTATAACCTCCGCACCTGCATCCGCCAATCGACAAGTGGCAAAGGGGGCTGCCACCGCCTGTTCAATGGTAACAACCTTTAGGCCTGACAAAGGTTTCAGCGCAGACATTAAAACGACCTCGGCATGCCCAAAACATGTTCGGCCACATAGGATAGGATCAAGTTCGTCGAAATGGGCGCAACCTGATACAGGCGCGTTTCGCGAAATTTACGTTCCACATCATATTCGGCGGCAAATCCAAATCCACCGTGGAATTGGATACAGGCATTCGCGGCCTCCCAACTTGCTTTGGCGGCCAGATATTTGGCCATATTCGCCTCGGCCCCACAGGGTGCGCCCGCGTCAAACAAATCACAGGCCTTATAGCGCATCAGATTGGCCGCCTCGATTTCAATATAGGCTTCGGCAATCGGGAACTGCACCCCCTGATTTTGACCAATGGGACGGCCGAACACTTCGCGTTCACTGACGTATTTGGTGACCGTATCGGTAAACCAATACCCATCCCCAATGCATTCCGCCGCAATCAAAACACGTTCCGCATTCAGGCCCGTAAGAATATATTTAAACCCCTGTCCCTCTTCCCCGATCAGGTTTTCGGCAGGAATTTCTAGGTTGTCGAAAAACAACTCGTTCGTTTCGTGATTGACCATATTTTCGATAGGGCGCAGTTCCATACCCGTTTTCAGCGCCTCCTTGATATCGACCAGGAAAATCGACATGCCCTCGGATTTCTTTTTCACCTGATCTAGCGGCGTGGTACGCGCCAAAAGGATCATATAGTCGGAATGGCGTACACGGCTGATCCATACTTTTTGACCGTTGATTACATATCGATCGCCCTTACGAACGGCTGTGGTTTTGATCTTGGTTGTGTCGGTTCCCGTTGTGGGTTCTGTCACACCCATGGATTGAAGCCGAATTTCACCTGCTGCAATTTTTGGCAATAGGTCGTTCTTTTGTGCGTCGCTCCCGTGATGCAATAGGGTGTTCATGTTGTACATCTGACCGTGACAAGCACCTGAATTGCCGCCGGCGCGATTGATCTCTTCCATGATCACCGATGCCTCGGCCAGGCCAAGGCCCGAACCCCCATATTCTTCAGGAATAAGGGCGGCCATCCACCCCTCGCGCGTTAACGCCTCGACAAATGCATCTGGGTATCCACGCTCGCGATCAATATTGCGATGATACTCTGCGGGAAATTGTGCGCACAACGCGCGAATGCCGTCCCGAATATCGTCAAAGCGATCCATCTTGCCCCCTGCAAATCTCAGCTACATCCAAAACTTAGCGTAGGAATTACAACGTGCAATCAGAAACGCTACATTCCGCGCCAGGGTTCGGGATCCAACGCCAAAACGCGGCGAATGCGGTCGGGGTCGGGATGCACGTCAACACAGTCTGACATGCGCTTATGCACAACTACCTGCATGGCATCAATTGAGGCCTGCATAAAACGATGCGCCATTTCAGCGGGATCAGGATGGTTCGCGGTTTCAACGCGTTTGCTCTGCCATTGCGCCAAGGCATCCGGCTCAATTCCCTCGTCTACTAGCATCTGTTCAAATGCATCTGCACTGGGACCTTGGGCCATGCGCGTTGCCAACATCCGTTTGTGGATGCCATTTGCGCCCTCATAGATCGCAGTGATGCGCGCATCGCGATAGGTTTGTTCGATAC
>CAXACF010000344.1:0-2949 GCA_963967125.1 uncultured Rhodobacterales bacterium
ATCATGCGATAAACGGTCACTTAGCGCATCAATTTTTGCTTCAAGGCTGCGAACATTGCGATCCAGTTCGATCAGAAAACTACTCCATGCAGGAAATCGCGTTGCCAATTCGCGTGCGGATTCTGCCCGCATGTCCACTTTGTGAAAATGCGCAACTTCTTCTAAGCGGGCGACTATTGAGGATTTTCCGTCTTCACTCAACAGGTCAACATCGATCGACAGTGCCTCTGCCAAATCTGTCAATAATTTACCGCCGATTCTGCGGCGATTGTGTTCGATCAAATTGAGATATGAGGGAGAAACTCCAACAATTTGCGCAAGCTGAGATTGACGAATACGCAGTTGAATTCGCTTCTCGCGTATACGTGCGCCGACCTGATCACCAATACTCATCTATTTTATCCATATTTTACAGTCACTTTCTGCAGCGCAGTGTAAATTATTTTACAATATACACAAGAATACTGTTCATTTGTTTACAAAAATTTTCTTTTGATAGTGGGGCTTATTGCGAAATTTTCATTCATTGGCGAAAACTAGCGCAGCACATCTGTGCTTCGTTGTCAGCAGGAGGAGCTGATGCGAATTACTCAAATGGGAGGATTTTATGTCCAAAACAACTCTAACGCGTCGTGGCGTGTTGAAATCAGGTGCTGTTGCAGGTGCGGGCGTTGCTCTACCTACAATCTTCACTGCGTCTTCAGCAGCTGCATACGTAAATGAACCAACAGGCTCAAGCGTAACACTTGGCTTTAACGTTCCACAAACTGGCCCATACGCAGACGAAGGTGCTGACGAACTTCGCGCGTACATGCTTGCTGTTGAGCACCTAAACGGTGAAGGCGACGGCGGCATGATGAACACTTTCAGCTCAAAAGCGCTACAAGGTAACGGTATTTTGGGTAAGAAAGTTGAGTATGTCACAGGTGACACTCAAACGAAACCAGACGCGGCACGCGCATCTGCACGTTCTATGATCGAAAAAGATGGCGCAATCATGATCACTGGTGGTTCATCATCAGGTGTTGCTGTTGCGGTTCAGGCACTATGTCAAGAAGCTGGCATCATCTTCATGGCCGGTTTGACACACTCAAACGACACAACAGGTAAGGACAAGAAAGCAAACGGTTTCCGTCACTTCTTTAACTCTTACATGACTGGTGCGGCGCTTGCGCCAATCTTGGCGAACGAATACGGTAAAGACCGTAAAGCGTATCACCTGACAGCGGACTACAACTGGGGTTACACCACAGAAGAAGCGGTCCGTACATCAACAGAAGCAATGGGTTGGGAAACAGTTGCAGCGGTGAAAACACCACTTGCGACAACAGACTTCTCATCATTCATCGCACCCGTTCTTAACTCTGGTGCTGACGTTTTGGTTCTTAACCACTACGGCGGAAACATGGTGAACTCTTTGACATCTGCTGTTCAGTTCGGCCTTCGCGCAGCGGAAGCCAATGGCAAGCAATTCCAAGTTGTTGTTCCACTATACTCACGTTTGATGGCACAGGGTGCTGGTAAAAACGTTGCGGGAATCTACGGTACAACAAACTGGCACTGGTCACTAGAGAACGTTGCTGGTGCACGCTACACAGGTACAAACGCATTCGTTCAATCGTTCGGTGCGAAGTATGGCTTCCCTCCTTCACAGGCGGCACACACAACATACTGTCAGACACTTCTATATGCTGATGCATGTCAACGTGCGGGCACATTCAACCCATGTGGTGTTCAAGAAGCTCTTGCTGACTTCGAATTCGACGGATTGGGTAACGGCCCAACGCTTTACCGTGGCTCTGACCACCAGTGCTTCAAAGATGCATTGGTTGTGCGCGGGAAAGAAAACCCAGATTCACAGTTCGACCTTCTTGAAACTGTGGACATCACACCACGTGAAGCGCTTACATACGATCCAGCGATCTTTGGTGGCGAATTGGGTACATGTAACCCAGGTGCATAATACACCTAGGCCCCGCAGTATTTGCGGGGCCAACTCTCTCACTCACAACTAAATCGACGCAGCTTTCATAAGCTTTTGTACATCTCGACCTCACGGCGGGGTCTAGGGGGCCAAATGGACCAAATCATTCTTCAAATCCTGAACGGGTTGGACAAGGGCAGCGCATATGCGCTGATCGCCCTGGGTCTAACGCTGATTTTCGGCACACTGGGTGTCGTTAACTTTGCACACGGTGCACTCTTTATGCTTGGCGCGTTCTGTGCCGTAACACTAAGTCGTATCTTGACGATCTCTCACACAGTCATTGATGAGACCAAGAAAGACTTCCTTGGGAACCCGCTGAAAGTTGAGGTTCCATATGTGAATGACTGGTTTGGCGAAGCCACAGGTCAAACGATTATCGACTGGTCAGTTCCGCTGTCCATTCTGTTCGCAATTCCTGTGATGATCGCGATTGGCGTAATCATGGAGCGCGGGCTAATCAAACATTTCTACAAACGCCCACACGCCGATCAGATCCTTGTGACATTCGGCCTTGCGATCGTTTTACAGGAAATTGTGAAGTACTATTATGGTGCAAACCAAATCCCAACACCAGCGCCTGAAGCGTTTATCGGTTCATTTGACTTCGGCGCTCTAATTGGAATGGATCCCGGCTCTATCATCTATCCTTACTGGCGTATTGTTTACTTCTGCTTTGCGATGATCCTAATCGGTGCTGTGTTTGCCTTCTTGCAATTCACAACGTTCGGCATGGTTGTTCGCGCGGGTATGGCGGATCGCGAAACAGTTGGCCTGTTGGGCATCAACATTGACCGCCGCTTTACGGTTATGTTCGGCATCGCGGCTGCGGTCGCAGGCTTAGCCGGGGTGATGTACACACCGATTAACCCACCAAACTATCACATGGGCATGGATTTCCTTGTAATTTCGTTCGTTGTGGTTGTGGTTGGCGGCATGGGATCGCTCCCTGGTGCGATCCTTGC
>CAXACF010000345.1:0-2947 GCA_963967125.1 uncultured Rhodobacterales bacterium
GGCACCATCATCAGGTTTTCGCGACAACTCATTGACGAAAATTCATGCGCAATCTGAAAGGTGCGCAGTAATCCCTTGTGAAATAATTCATGCGGGGGCAGTCCCGTGATATCCTGACCATCCATGGTCACGCGCCCGGATGTTGGGCCTAGGACACCTGCAACCACATTGAATAGGGTGGTTTTACCAGCACCATTTGGGCCAATCAGCCCCGTTATAGAACCCTTTTCGATTTCAAGCGAGGCACCGTCCACCGCATGAAACCCACCAAAGGTTTTCCGAAGGTTTTCAACCTTGATCATCTGTAACTTCTTTTGGATCGTCGTTTACAAAAACAGCCCGAGCCATAGCCCGGGCTGAATAAAGATATGGCGTGAAATTAGCGGTATTTCACAGTTGTCATTTTACCGCCTTCAAAGACGATCTGACGGTAGCTACCTGATGATTCACCTGGTCCGATTAGCTCAACCGCGGATGCACCAACGTAATCAATGTCGCCACCGTTTGCCAAAATTTCCAAACCTTTTGCCAATTCACCTGGATAGATTTTTTCACCTGGTGCGTTTGCAACGTCCATGACTTTGCCTTTGTAATCGGCTGGGTTCTCTGAGCCCGCTGCCTGCATCGCCAACATGATCAATGCGGCCGCGTCATAGCTTTCTGCAACAAAGACAGATGATCCGTCAAACGCGTCACCGATTAGGTCAACCAACTGGCTTGCGCCTGGGCTATCTGTGCCGGGTGCCTGACCTGTTGTACCGTCGATTTCAGAACCGAAATCTGTTTCCAATGACCCACCGATCATGCCGTCTGGCAGGTGGAACATGTCAAATGCGCCGCTGTCCAATGACGCACGGATGATGCCCGCGCCGCCACCTGTATTATAGCCTGCAACAACCAAACGGTCGCCGCCTGCTGCTGCAAGTGCTGCAACCTCGGCAGAGTAGTCTGCCTTTTCGTCTTCATGCGCAGCTGAGATTGTGATTGTTCCGCCCATGGATTTGAACGCCTCTTCAAAGCTTGATGCCAAGCCTTTGCCGTAGTCGTTGTTGACGTATGTTAGGGCAACTTCTGTTGATCCCATTTCCATTAGAGATTCAGCCATAACAACACCCTGACGTGCGTCAGATGGCGCTGTACGGAAGAACAAACCGTTGTCTTCTGCTGTTGATAGGCCTGGTGATGTCGCTGATGGTGAAATCATGACCATGCCGTTTGCCAATGCAACGTTTGCAAGGATCGCGCCTGTTACACCAGAACAGTCTGCGCCCATGATGCCTGACACGCCGTCAGATGTGATCAAACGTTCTGCTGCAGCTGTTGCTGCAGCGGCATCGATACATGTGCTGTCTGCGCGCACAGGCGCAACAGATTTGCCGCCCAAGAACGCGCCAGAGCTTGAAACTTCTGCCATTGCGAACTCAGCGCCATCTGCCATTGCAGGTGTCAACGCTTCGATCGGGCCAGTAAAGCCCAAGATTACACCGATTTTCACTTCGCCGTGGCCACCTGCAAATGCAGTGCCCGCAACCAAAGCAGAAGCCGCTGTTGCCATTAGAAATTTTTTCATAGTTCTCTCCCAAAGTTTGGACAGTGTCCTGCCCACAGTTTAGATTCACTTTTCAGTATTTGAAAAGGGAATATTTTTTGACCGACACAGTGTGTCTAGATCGAAATTCGTTGTGCGTGACTGCCCCGTTCCCTATAGGGTGTGGTTTCATAATGCGCGCGGTAGCATTTTGAAAAATGTGAGGGTGAGGCAAAACCGCAGGCTAATGCGACATTGATCACACTCATATCCGTTTGCATTAACAGGTTACGCGCCTTTTGCAGGCGCAATTCCATGTAATAGCGTTTCGGTGATCTGTTCAGATAGCGGCGGAACAAACGCTCTAACTGGCGCGTGGACATGCCGACGTCTTTGGCCAAAACCGCAGGGGAAATCGGCTCTTCTATATTTTGTTCCATCATTTGGATGACTTGGCTTAGCTTTGGATGGCGCACACCGATGCGGGTTGGAACAGACAGGCGCTGTGTATCTTGGTCGGTGCGGATCGAACTATAGATCATTTGATCCGCGACCGCGTTTGCCATTTCTTCGCCGTGCTTGTCGGCTATCATCTTTAGCATCAAATCAATGGATGATGTTCCACCCGCTGTGGTCAAACGATTGCCATCCGTGATGAATACCGATTTTGTCAGGTCAACTTCCAAAAACTCCTCGGCAAAGCTGTCCTGATTTTCCCAGTGAATTGTGGCGCGCTTTCCGTCTAGCAAGCCTGCCTTGGCCATTGGATAGGCCGCCGTACACAACCCCCCGATGGTCAATCCACGGCGCGCCTCACGACGAAGCCAATTCAAAACTTTCTTGGTGGTGGCCATTTGAATGTCTACACCACCGCATAGGATCATCACGTCATCGCGGCGCAATTCACACAGATCATCATCCAGCGAAAATGTGGTGCCCGCAGAACATTGAACCGTTTCGCCACCTTCCCCAATAAACATCCATTCATAAGCGGTTCGTCCCACCATACGGTTGGCGATGCGCAGCGCATCCAATGCAGACGCAAAGGAAAGCAGCGTAAAATTATCAAGTAAGACAAAGACAAAACGCTCGGGCGCGTCTTCGCTTTTGGGGCGCAAGGTGGATGAGGCCATAGATCGCATAACACGCAAACTTTCGATTCTTTGGGTATTCACATTATCAGCACGGGACGCAGTTACAATAGATGTGTTGGCTTTTCCACGGGTCAATAAACATGGGTAATTTCGGGGTGGTCAGTTTGGGCGAACAGGGGTATAGCTTTGCTATTCGTGAACGCTAACACCGGAGAAATAAGATGAGCGAATGGCAAAAAACCAATTGGCGCAACAAGCCACGGGTTCAGATGCCTGATTATTTGGATCAGGGGGCGCTGAACGCAGTCGAAAGTCAGCTATCCAA
>CAXACF010000346.1:0-2940 GCA_963967125.1 uncultured Rhodobacterales bacterium
TGCCCATGTCTTTGCATCCGACTTATCTGATAGCGCTAGATAAACTTGTGCAGGCGTCAGGTTATCAAAACCTTTGTTTTCAAGGCGTGTTGAGAATGTGATCCCGTCATAACCAATGCGAACTTCGGTTACTTTACCAACAGTTGCCTGACATGTTTCCCACTGTGCATCCTTCATCAATGATGATGAGTTCGCGATATCGATTGTGTTTAGGCCAACACCTTCACACATACGCTTGCGGCCTGCACCAGAGCCACCGCCTTCGACGATCGGTGTTGGGAAGTCGAAGTTCTCGCCAAATGCTTCTGCAACGATTGAAGCATATGGAAGTACTGTTGATGAACCTGCGATGTGAACTTGATCACGTGCTGCAGCTGATGTTGCTGATACTGCTGCAACTGCGATTGCTGCGACTGTAGCTTTTACAAAAGACATATTATTCTCCTAAACGGTCTTTCACCTTGGAACGCATCCTGCGCTTTGCCCCTCGGGGTTTAAGAATGCTTTGTTATGCTTTTGCGACAGCTTTGTAACAGTTTTATGAACTCTGTGAGTTTGTGGGAAAATTGATCGATTTCGTGCCTGAAATAAAAAAGCGCCCCAAAAATTGGAGCGCTTTATCGCATAAGGTACTATAGATTATGCAAGGTCGAAGCGATCTGCATTCATCACTTTGGCCCATGCCGCAACGAAATCGGCAACAAACATATCACCCGAATCTGCACATGCATATTCCTCAGCAATGGCACGAAGCTGCGAATTTGACCCAAAGACCAAATCAGCACGTGTCGCAGTCCACTTGGTGTCACCAGATGCACGATCACGACCTGCAAAGTGGTTTCCTGTTTCATCTGTTGCTGACCATTCGGTCGCCATATCCAGAAGATTGACAAAGAAGTCGTTTGACAGCGCACCAGCACGATCGGTCAAGACACCTGCAGTTGAACCACCGTGGTTTGCGCCCATTACACGCATACCGCCAACCAAAACAGTCATCTCAGGCGCTGTCAGTGTCAAAAGTTGCGCACGATCCAACAACAACTCTTCAGTTGATGAGGTATATGCACCCTTTTGATAATTGCGGAAACCATCTGCAATCGGTTCTAGTACAGCAAAGCTGTCAACGTCGGTTTGTTCTTGTACGGCGTCAACACGTCCGGCCGCGAACGGTACCGTCACATCGTGACCAGCTGCTTTTGCAGCCTGTTCAACACCAACGTTACCCGCCAACACGATCAAGTCCGCCATCGAAACTTGTTTAGAGCCAGCACCGTTGAACTTTGCCTGAACACCCTCCAGCGCGGTCAAGACCTTTGCCAGCTGCGCAGGTTCGTTGGCGTCCCAATCTTTTTGCGGGGCCAAACGAATACGCGCACCGTTTGCACCACCGCGTTTGTCCGAACCACGGAAAGTAGAAGCAGAACACCAAGCTGTCGCAACCATTTCAGAAACAGACAGACCCAGCGCAGCGATGTCACCTTTCAATGCCGCGATATCCGCATCATCGATTTGATCGTAATCGGCCGCTGGTAGGGGATCTTGCCAAATCAAATCTTCTGCAGGGACTTCTTCACCCAAATACAATGATTTTGGACCAGAATCGCGGTGTGTCAGCTTAAACCAAGCGCGCGCAAATGCATCTGCGAACACCTCTGGATTTTCGTGGAAGTGGCGTGATACTTTTTCGTACGCTGGATCCATGCGCATCGCCATGTCGGCAGTGGTCATCATGATTGGAACGCGCTTGCCTGAACCATCAACTTCTGGTGCGTGGTCTTCTTCTTTCAGATCTTTGGCATGCCAAATGTGTGCACCTGCTGGGCTCTTGGTTAGTTCCCAATCATAACCGAATAGTACGTCAAAATAACCCATATCCCATTCAGTTGGCTTTGATGTCCATGCACCTTCAACACCACTGGTAATTGCGTCAACGCCTTTGCCTGATTTATGCGTGCTCATCCAACCAAGACCCTGCAGCTCAATCGCAGCGCCTTCTGGCTCTGGACCAACATGGGCCGGATCACCTGCGCCGTGCGCTTTACCGAATGTGTGACCACCCGCAACCAATGCAACGGTCTCTTCGTCGTTCATGCCCATACGCGCAAAGGTTTCGCGAATATCGCGACCAGACGCGACCGGATCTGGATTACCGTTTGGACCTTCTGGGTTCACATAGATCAAACCCATTTGAACCGCCGCAAGTGGGTCTTCCAAATCACGCTCACCAGAATAGCGTTTGTCACCCAACCATTCTGTTTCGACACCCCAATAGATGTCTTCTTCTGGTTCAAAGATATCGGCGCGACCACCGGCAAAACCGAATGTTTTAAAGCCCATGGACTCAAGCGCGGCGTTGCCCGCAAGAACCAACAAATCGGCCCAAGAGATTTGCTTGCCGTATTTTTGTTTAATTGGCCACAATAGGCGACGCGCCTTGTCCAAATTTCCGTTATCAGGCCAGCTGTTCAATGGTGCGAAACGCTGCGCTCCTGTGCTTGCGCCACCGCGACCATCACCGGTACGATAGGTGCCCGCAGCATGCCACGCCATACGAATGAAGAACGGTCCATAATGACCATAGTCTGCAGGCCACCAATCCTGACTGTCTGTCATCAATGCATACAGATCTTGTTTCAGGGCTTTCAAATCAAGCTTCTTAAATTCATCTGCATAATTAAAATCTGCACCAAGCGGATTCCCCGCCACGGGATTCTGATGCAAAACACGCAAATTTAATTGATTAGGCCACCAATCGCGGTTTGTTGTACCGCCAGAGGTTACGCTTGATTGTACATGCATGACAGGGCATTTGCCGGCACTAGGGGTATTTCCGTCCATGAAAGCTCTCCAAATAAATATTAAGACTCGCCGAAGCACACCGCGCGCTTCACTGGGGCATTATGGCTTTAAGCGTGATAAAGTAAAATTTATTATTTTATC
>CAXACF010000347.1:0-2938 GCA_963967125.1 uncultured Rhodobacterales bacterium
TCGCACTTGCCGCGCATGGCATTGCCCTGCAATTGGCAAGTTTGACATTCATGGCGCATTTAGGATTGTCCCATGCAGTTACAATTCGCATGGGAAATGCGGCGGGACGAAAAGATCGGTCTGCTATGATTGAGGTAACAAAAGCCGGTGCAGTGATTTCTATATGCTGGTCATTACTAACGATCATCTTGTTCGTCGGATTTGGTACGCAGTTAATATCGCTATTCCTCGATGCGGATGAGGCGGCGCGCGATGCCATCATCGCCTATGGCATTGTCCTGTTGTGGATCGCTGCATTGTTTCAGTTGGTTGATGGGGGCCAGGTTTTGGCAATCGGCCTATTGCGAGGGGTCCAAGATACAGCCATCCCCATGGTGATCACCGTCATTGGGTATTGGGGCGTTGGCGTCCCGATTGCCTATTTTTTGGGATTTTACACGCCCCTCGCGGGCAGTGGCATTTGGCTTGGGCTTGTTGCGGGCCTCAGCTTTGCCGCAGTCGGACTATCAGTGCGTTTTCGCCGTTTTCTCGCAAACTATGACGCGGCGACTGCCTAATCCGTTAGGCTGTCGCAGAATACTTTGATCCGTGCGCAGGCTTCGAACAATACGTCATCTGACGTTGCATAGCTAACGCGAAAATGTGGTGATAAGCCAAAGGCGGCACCAAAAACAACTGCAACGCCTGCGCTCTCTAATAACGCCATGGCGAAATCTTCGTCGTTTTCAATTTTTTTACCATCGGGCGTTGTTTTGCCGATTAACCCCGCGATTGAAGGATAAACGTAAAATGCGCCTTCAGGGACAGGGCATGTGATCCCGTTAATTGCGTTCAGGGCGGACACAACCAAATCGCGTCGACGATGAAACGCAGTGTTATTTTGTGCGATAAAATCTATTGGACCACTCAGGGCCTCTTGGGCTGCAAATTGACTAATTGTGCAGGGGTTTGATGTGCTTTGACTTTGAAGTTTGCGCATCGCCTTGATGATATGTTCGGGGCCGCCTGCGTATCCAATACGCCATCCTGTCATGGCATAGGCCTTGGACACCCCATTGCAGGTTAATGTGCGGTCATACAATTCTGGTTCAACCTGCGCAGGGGTTGCGAATTTAAAATTACCATAGGCGATGTGTTCGTACATATCATCGGTCATAATGTGGACATGGGGATGACGCAGTAACACGTCAGTCAGGGCTTTCACCTCGCTCCAGGAATATCCGCTGCCCGTTGGGTTTGAGGGCGAATTGAAGATGAACCATTTTGTATTTGGCGTAATCGCGGCCTCAAGGGCATCTGGGGTCAGGCGAAAGTTTGTTTCAATTCCTGCTTCGACAATTACGGGGGTGCCACCCGCCAACAGAACCATGTCAGGATAGGAAACCCAATATGGCGCAGGAATGATCACTTCGTCGCCCGGATTCAAGGTTGCCAATAGGGCATTAAACAGAACCTGCTTTCCCCCATTTGACACCGATATTTGTGACGGTTCGTAGTCCAAGGCGTTTTCACGTTTGAATTTACCGCAGATGGCTTGCTTCAGGCTCAGCATCCCATCGGGGTCTGTGTATTTTGTTTGGCCTGCACGGATCGCGGCGATTGCCGCCTCTTTAATGTGATCTGGCGTGTCAAAATCAGGTTCCCCTGCGCTTAGGCTGATGATGTCGCGGCCTTCGTGTTTCAGTTGCGTCGCCAATGCCGACATTGCCACGGTTGGAGAGGGCTTAATGCGTGAAAGGGCGTCTGAAAGTTCCATTTTGCGATCCAATTGAAGTTCGTTCAACAATGTCTTACGGTGCAAATCAGACGCAAACAATCACATAAATTGAGAAAATGATGTCAGAAAATGAATTTGAATGGTACGGACCTGAAACCTCGACATTTGGGGATCGCGTTTGTGCGGCCCGCGAACAATCGGGCATGACACAAAAGCAATTGGCCAAAAGATTGGGTGTTAAGCATTCAACCATCATATCTTGGGAACAAGATTTGTCAGAGCCACGGGCAAACAGGCTGTCGATGCTGTCGGGCATCTTAAATGTGTCGTTTAGCTGGCTTTTGACAGGACAGGGAGAGGGTGTTGATTCACCTGAAGAGACCTCTGAATTGACGCCGGAAATCTCGGACATATTGATTGAAATTCGCGATCTAAAAACATCGTTGGTCAAAAGCGCGGAGCGTTTGGGTCGCTTGGAAAAGAAACTTCGCACCAAGCTGAAAGAAGGCTAATGGAAACACGCGAACATAAAATTAAGCGATTGCAAATGCGGTCAATGCGCCGTGGGATCAAAGAAATGGATTTGATTTTGATGCACTATGCCAAGGATAAATTGTCAGGCATGAGCGATGACGCATTGGATCATTACGATGCGCTGCTGAATGAAAATGACCAGGATCTTTATCAATGGTGTTCAGGACAGGTTCCGCCAGCGAGTGAGTTCGCGGATCTGATTTCGGATATCAAGGTGCACATCTCGGAACGTTTTTAACGTTCAAAATTTTAACTTTATCTTCGGAAATATCGCGCAGTTTCGGCACAGTAATTGTGTCGGAGGTGACGATGAATAGTATTAACCCGTTCTGGCAAAACACCGAAACCTCGGTGGCCCAGCAGTATTTGGACGCGCTTTCCTTGATTGAACGTCTGCACCGTTTGCTGTTGGATGTGATCAAGGATGAATTTGAACGTTTAGGTGTTTTGGAAATCAACGCGGTTCAAGCATTGCTATTGTTCAATATCGGTGAAAACGAAGTGACGGCGGGTGAGCTGAAGTCGCGCGGATATTATCAGGGCAGCAACGTAAGCTATAATTTAAAAAAGCTGGTCGATTTAGGATATATGCATCATCAGCGCTGTGAAATGGATCGGCGGTCCGTTCGCGTGAAACTGACCGCCAAGGGGCGGGATGTGAAAGATACACTATCGCAGTTATTTGTG
>CAXACF010000348.1:0-2938 GCA_963967125.1 uncultured Rhodobacterales bacterium
TAACGTCGTTTGACACGTCGATCATGTTTAGATCGCCACCAAGACCTGAGAAGTAGCCTTCACAACGGTCAACAAGCGCTGTGTTGAACGCTTCTTGGTTCAAACATAGGCCGTTTGTTACACCTTCTGCTTTCGCACGTGCACCTGCTTTTTCACCTGCAAGACGCTCTGGCTGACCAACGTGCATCAACGCGCCAACGGCTGCTGATGATTCAAGACCAGAGTTCATTGTGATAACAGGAATACCTGCGTCTGCTGCTGCGCGGATTGCGCCGCCCAATGCGTCCGCATCAGGTAGGGACACGATGATCCCATCTGGGTTTGACGCCGCTGCTGCTTCGATCAACTTCGCCATGCCTGACATGTCGCCTGATGGGTCAAAGTTGTATTCGAACTCTGCACCAATCGCTGCTGCCGCATCACGACCCCCTTTTTCCACAACTGGCCAGAATGGGTCTGTACCTTGTGTGTGCGTGATCATGACATAGCGCTCTGCCATTGCCATTGTTGAAACGGTTGCTAATGCCGCTGCTGCGGCCAATAGTTTCTTCATAATTTTTCCTCCCGAATGCCTTTACGGCACGATTTTTTCGCGGGATGCGTGTGCACCCGACGCTGATAGCGTTAACAATTTGATGATGCATTGCAAGGGTTTATTTGCAGAAATTTGTAAATTTTGATGTGCCCATTACAAATCACTAGAAATTAGGCAGAACTGCATAATATTGTGAAGATCACACACTTTATCATTGGGCACGCAGTATGGATTTTATGCAGAAAAAGGCGGACGCGCTAACACAATCTGGGGTTTTTTCAGGTATTGAATGGCGCGTTGATCAACATGCTGAGACCCTGTTTACAGGTCGATCAGGGGTGCAGGATGTTCAAACTGGATCGGGCATACCAGATCAGGCCATTTACCGAATTTATTCCATGACCAAACCGATTGTGTCGGTGCTGGCGTTAATCCTGATAGAGCAGGGCGTGTTTCGTTTGAATACGCCCTTATCTGAACTGGACCCGCGGTTTTCAAAAATGCGTGTTTTGGGTTCGGACGGGCATTTGGCGCCCGCTGATGGTGTCATCACGATTGAACATTTGCTAACACATCGTGCTGGGTTTTCCTATGACTTTACGGTTGGCTGTCCCGTTGCGCCCTATTACCGCGCGGCGGATATTATGGGCGATGGCGCGCGGGATCTGTCCGACCTGGCAGGGGCAATTGCGGAACAACCGCTGGTTTTTGACCCCGGTCAATCCTGGCTTTATAGCGTCTCAACCGATGTTTTGGCCCATGCAATTGAATGCGCCACGGGAAAGCGGATTGATGCCCTATTGGCGGATCATATTTTTGACCCGCTTGGGATGGTCGATACAACATTTTGCCTGAACCCCGATCAGCAAGGCCGGCTTATGGCCATTTACGGCCCGCGTTCTATTTCGGCGCTGCCTGTGTTGCAAAAAATGCCACATGATCTGTCGGTTCAGGCGGATTTGGGGGCGTCCCATCCACAATCGGACCCGAATTTTCGCCGCGGCGGATACGGGCTTTATTCAACTGTGTCTGATTATATGGCCTTTGCGAATATGTTGCTGACAGGGCACGCGCCCAACGGCGATATCATCCTAAGTTCTGTAATGATGGATATGGCGCGTGCGGTACGGGTCAGTTTTGCGCAGAACACCTTCCGCATTAATGATGAACCGTTTTCGGGATATGGTTGGGGATTGCTGGGCCGTGTGATGGAAAACATCGGACAGGCCCAATACCCAACATCGCTAGGGGAATTTGGCTGGAGTGGGGCGGCCGCAACCTATTTCTGGGTTGATCCCAAGCGCCAAGTCACAGGATGTGTTATGACTCAATACATCGGAAGCGAACATCCCTTGGGCAATATGATGCACACTGCCGCCATGCGTATGCTGGGGTAACGCCGTGTAAATAATCAATTGTCGACAATTGCATACAACTGTGCTATGCCATGTATTGTGTACAACAGTGTAGCCAACGCAATATGTCACGATTTTTGATCCGAACACTCAGCTGTGATTGCGCCCTTGTCGCCAGTTGTTTTCTGGTAGGATGGGTGGCGGCCTTTGCCTATACCCAACCGATTGCGGTTCTGTTTTATCCCGCAGATAAGGTTGAGTTGTGCGACAAATACCACCCGAATATGAGCTATAAAGACTGCATGAAGTGGTACTGAGCCAAATCGGATAACGTAATTTGATTCCCTTTTCCGACAGTTTGTGACGAATTTGCGCATTGATTCGTCGCAAATGTTTCATTTTCACTTCGGCTAACCATATGAAATTATATGGTTATTCATGTATACCATTGTATTTCTTGCCTTTTCCTGAATTTTGGATTGTTTCTTATAGGAAACATCGTGATATAAGTATCGATTGCAGGAGTTTGAGATGGCAAAGCCGAACACGACATTTAATCTGGACGTCAAAGATTTGGAACTGATCGAGGATGCGCTGCATTCTGTCATCGCAAAACGTAGCAACGATTTGATCACTGCGTCAGATGCGCAAAACGCAACCGTTGACCGCGCATCTGCCGAGGCCGAGATGAGCGAGATGCGTGATCTATTGGGACGTCTGCACAATCAAAAAAATTGGTTCCGTCCGAAAGCGGGCCAAAGCTATATCGGCGGTTAATCCTAGTTTTCGTATCGTGTCGCACCGCGCCGGTGCGTTTCAAAATTCAGCGTCACATGCAATGGGTGGTGCGCACGCTGGGCGCAATGATGGCGTTCGCAGGTTTGGCAATTCAGGCCGATTGGGGCAGGGTCCTGATCAAAACGGTGCCCGCTTTCATCAAAATACGTAATGTCGCTTGCAAACTGTAATTCGCACCCCAAGGCGACGATCATCCGCCGATCCTGCGTTTTGCGGGAATAGACCGATCTATCCGTGGTGCGCGCGATTG
>CAXACF010000349.1:0-2929 GCA_963967125.1 uncultured Rhodobacterales bacterium
TCCATGCCTGCTAACGGCAAAGGCGCCGCAGGCATTGGCGTATTTCAACGCAACTGGCCATGTTTCTCCGTCAAGCCATCCTTTTAGCAGGCCAGACATAAATCCATCCCCTGCCCCAAGAACATTAAACACCTCAATCTGAAAGCCAGGGCCCGCCTCACCCTCATCCAAGCTGTCAGGGATATCACCCGTAAAGGCAACGGCCCCCGCCGCCCCGCGTTTACAGACCAGCGTCGCCGCTGATACGCCACGCACGGCGCGCAGGGCCTCAATCGTATTCGTGCTACCCCCTGCGATGTGGAACTCTTCTTCAGTACCGACAATCAGATCAAACAAATGCAGCGTGCTTTGCAGTTTTTGCGTCACCGCATCGCTTTCGACAAAGCGGCTTTCGCCGTCCCCGTGTCCTGCAACACCCCAAAGATTTGGACGGTAATCAATATCAAGTGCCGTTTGAAGACCTGCGTCACGCGCGATGTTCAGCGCCTTAATCGTCGCGGCCTCAACCTGCGGATTGCTAAGATGCGTACCCGTGGCCACAACAGCGCGTGCCGAGCGGATAAAATCGGGATCAATGTCATCTTCACAAAGTCCCATGTCCGCGCAATTTTCACGGTAAAAGATCAATGGAAACTGCTCTTCATCCCGAATACCCAGCAAAACCAAAGCCGTCAGGCGATCAGGATCAATCTTAACCCCTGATGTTTCAACGCCCTCTCGCTGAAGCTGTTCAATGATAAACCGCCCCATATGTTCATCACCAACACCTGTAATCACGGCGCTGCGCAACCCAAGGCGGGATGTCCCACAGGCGATATTCGTCGGCGAACCACCAATGTATTTGTCAAATGATCCCATATCCTCAAGGCGCCCACCAATTTGTGCGCCATATAAATCAACGGATGATCGACCGATGGTGATTAAGTCCAAAGATGCCATTACACGTCACCCAATTTCACGGGCATCCCTGTTTTGGCGGATTGTGTCGCAGCCTCGGCCATGGCCAAGGCATCAATGCCATCTGACAGGGTGACGGGGATATCGGCACCATTGGTCAACGCATCGACAAATGCACCCCACTCCGCCGCATAGGCAGGCATATATCGTTCAAGGAAGAAATAGGTTGGTTTTGCGCCTGTCACCCCATTTGTGGTTGATTTGAC
The DNA here is from genome assembly GCA_963967125.1 of uncultured Rhodobacterales bacterium. GTDB lineage: Bacteria > Pseudomonadota > Alphaproteobacteria > Rhodobacterales > Rhodobacteraceae > HIMB11. Next base: position 1,164 of record CAXACF010000349.1, read on the forward strand.
AACAGTGTTTTCCAACATGTTTTGCGCCTGCAACAACCCTTCGGACCCAAGCAGTTCGACCCGCTGATCATATCCATAAACTGCGCGGCGCGAGTTTTTGATAACGGCAATGCGGCCATCAGCATATGTCAGCGTGACAACAGCCGTATCTACATCACCCGCCGCGCCGATTTCGGGATCAACAATACAGCTGGCGGTTGCCATGACGGAAACTGGCGCCTCACCCATCATAAAATTCGCCATGTCAAAATCATGGATCATCATGTCGCGGAACAATCCGCCCGATACTTTCACATAGGCAATCGGGGGTGGTGCGGGATCAAAGGATGTAATCGACAACAGCTCTGCCTTGCCAATTTCCCCTGCATCAAGGGCCGCTTTCATCGCGCCAAAGTTTGGATCAAATCGACGGTTAAATCCAATCATCACGGGCTGCCCTGTTGGCGCCGAATTCGCCAAACAAGTACGTGCGCGTTCCAAACTTAGATCCACAGGTTTTTCGCACAATACGGCCTTACCCGCGGCTGTCGCGGCCTCGATCAAATCGGAATGCGTATCGGTTGAGGTTGCAATCAAAACCGCATCAATCGAAGGATCCGCAATAATTTCATCTGTTGTGCGCGCCTCTGCACCATATTCGGCAGCCAGTTTTTGCGCATTTTCTGGAAAATAGTCTGAGACCGCCACCAACGTGCTGCCTGCATGCGCAGAAATCGCCGTTGCATGTACCCCCGCAATGCGGCCCGCGCCCAGCAAACCAATTTTCAACATAGTGTTTTCTCCGTACCGTGGGGCGCTGCCCCAATTTAAATGTTAGCGGTAAACTTGCGCGTCACATTGGATCGCTGATTTAAAAACTGCAAGTCCCGATTTTATGTTTTACATCCGTGTTAAAGCGTAAACGCCGCGCGAAACGCCTCAAGCGCATCTTCTTCTTTATCACGTGCAAACGCTTCCATGCCCACGGGGCCGTCATAGCCCATATCGTGCAGCGCACGCGCGATCATCGGCCAATTCATTTCACCCGTTCCAGGTTCACAGCGCCCCGGGTTATCGGCCACCTGAACCTCGCCAATCCATGGCAAACAAGCCTGCGCATGACGAATGACATCCCCTTCGCCGATCTGAGTATGATAAAGATCAAGGTTAATCTGCAACTCGGGGCGATCCACAGTGCTGACAAGGTTCAAAACATCCGTTGTCGAATTGAATGGACACCCCGGATGTTCCCGCAGGTTAAGGTTTTCCAAGGTAAATTGAACACCCTCTTCTTCTGCCAAGTTACAGATACGATGCAGCGTATCGCGCGCCTTTAACCACATTCCCGGTGCCACATGGTGCAGTTGTTGAGCTGGCAGACCAAAATCACCCAAACCCGTTCCATGTAGGTTCAGGCGATCCACCCCCAACCGTTTGCCAATCTGTGCCGTTTCGCGTGCCGATTGCAAAAGCATATCTGCACCCTCGTCATCCGCCAATCGACCCACCAGATACCCATTCATGATTGTGAAATTTGCACCCGTCTTTTCCAAGGCATCCAAATCCCACGCGGGCCAATTCCATAGCCCAACACCAAACCCCATTTCATTTAAACGCGCTGCACGCCAATGAATGGGTTTGTCCTGCCACAGCATTTCTGCACATGCCGCAAGTTGAAACGTCATCTTAGTTTCCTTCCACTGTAGTACTACGCCCTCCCAGCGCACTTTGACGTGCCGCATCCCAAACCGCAAGCGTACTCACCCCGATCGCGGCCGTAACGGGGG
>CAXACF010000350.1:0-2919 GCA_963967125.1 uncultured Rhodobacterales bacterium
GTCTTGGCATCCCTGCGCGGGGCATTGGCAAATGATACGAAAGAGGATCATCAACGCATCGCCTATTATGATTTGGATATACATGCGATTTGGGGTGCTGATGATGTTGTCATACCTCTCTCTGCCAAAGATCAGCTAGAGGTTTGGAACCCCAAAGTGCGCCATCATGTGATTGAGGGGGCAGGTCACGGTGTGACCTATACCCATACGGATGATATGATGTTGGCCTTTGACTAGGCGGGCTGTGCGCTGCGCTTTTCGTTGACGGGCAGGTGGATCAGGGCGCTGAATGCGCCGACGCCAACGCCAACCCACCAAACCAGTGTGTAATCGCCATACACATCATACATCTTGCCGCCCAGCCAGACACCTGCAAAGCTGCCCAATTGGTGGGAAAAGAAGACGATCCCATAAAGCGTTCCCATATACCGCAATCCATAAATATGCGCGATCAGACCGCTGGTCAGAGGAACAGTCGCCAGCCAAAGCGATCCCATGGCCGCAGAAAAGATAAGCACCGTTGTCGGTGTCATCGGCGTCATGATGAACCACGCGGCGATCACCGTGCGACCTGCGTAAATCGCGCTAAGCAGGTATTTTTTAGTGTAACGTTTCCCCAAATAACCCGCCAACAATGTGCCAAGAATATTCGTAAATCCAATCAACGAAATTGCCACCGCGCCGAGCGCAGATGTGGTGGTAATCCCCATGGAATGAAGTGCCCCGCCCGGCATAATCGGCCCGCATAGTTCGGTGACAAAGGCAGGGAAGTGCGCGGTAACAAAGGCCAATTGATATCCGCAACTAAAGAACCCAAGGAAAATCATCGTATAGCTTGGATCCTTCAGCGCCTTGACCAGGATTTCACCCATGCTTTCTTCTAACTCTTGGCGGGTTGCGGCTTTGGGGCTTTTCATCATGGGCAGGGACAGCAATGTGAACAGGATCATCGCCGCAAAGACGATAAAGACGTTTTGCCAACTCATCAGCGTTAGCAGATATTCCGCCAAGGGCGCGCCAATCACCTGACCTGCGCTGCCTGCTGCGGTGGCGATGGCCAAAGACATGGAGCGATGTTCATCGCTGCTTGCGCGGCCAACGACGGCCAAGATGACACCAAACCCCGTGCCCGCAACACCAAACCCCACAAGGATTTCGTACATTTGATGCGCCTCTGGCGAGACGGCAAAAGAGGATAGGACAAGTCCCGCAGCATACATCAATGCGCCTAGGATGATCGCCTTGCGATCACCGACACGTTCGGCGATCGCCCCAAAAATCGGCTGACCAATTCCCCAGGCAAGGTTTTGGATCGCGATCGCCAACGAAAATTCCGAACGTAACCAACCAAAGCCTTCGGCAATTGGGATTTGGAATACCCCAAAAGAGGCGCGGACCGCGAAACTGACAATAATAATAAAGCAACCAACCAAAAGGACGGGGGTAAACAAAGAGGCCTTTGACTGCATGCGACGCTCCATAACGGGGTTGATGCTTTGTGTTTGGTTCAGACCAACTTTAAAAGCAAACGGTTTTTGACATGTCTCAAAATTTCGTAGCGGCGCATTGCGTCAAAAAATCAATGTCCCGTGAAATCTCGGAATGATACGATATTTTTTGTATCAGAGATGAGTGATCCAATTTCAAGAGTTTGGACAAACGACGGATACTCATTCGGGCCGACAGCATTCGCAAATATATCGCCCGAACAATACCTAATTCCTAATCCCGCTACAGTTTGTAGTTGCGATTGCGTTGACACATTTGCGGCTGCAATTTTGATGTCGAATTTGCGCAGCAATTGAACGATCGGTGCGACGCGATCCTGCATCCTGCGATCGCTGGTGATATCCGCGATGATGGTGCCTGACAAAATAATCTCATCAATCGGCAATTGTGCGATTTGCAAAACGTTGATGTCGTCAAGGTGTTCGGCATCTATTGCTACGGTTATGCCTGCATCGCGCAAGTGGTGCAAATTGTTCACAACTGTTGGTCGTGATGTCCGCGCAAGCAGGCTTTTTGCAGGAAAGGCAAGCGTCATTGAAACAGTTGGGTGCTTTCCAAATCCTTGTGTAATGCGATGCATGATCGCCTTATTTTCCAACAATCTGCTGCGTGTGTGCCAATAAATACGCGTTGTTTTTGCTGCAACTGCGGCCTTCAATAATTCCTGTGCCATGGCGGTCAAACTGTCATCATGACTTTGTTTCATCACGATTTCTAAAAAATGATCGCGATATGCATTAAATGATATGTGCGCGTTGCTGGCCCGCTGCCAATTCACCTTTGCATCAACACCTGCAATGGTTGCTGTGCGCAGATCGATCATTGGTTGCAGTTTATAGTTGAATTCACCGTTGTCTAACGCGTCCTCGACATCCCTCAGTGTCACAAATGCGCCCTGCGCATCCAGCAGGCGTATAAACTTTTCATTCGCGATTTGGATTTGGCTTTCACCTGCTTGTCGCGCGGCGTCCAGTGCCCGTTGACATAGGTTCAGTGCCGTATTCATATCCCCGCTTGCACGCAGTTGTGCAGCGCCGATGGTAATCGACTGATGCACGATATGATCATCGACTTCCATTCTGAAGTCACCAACCAATTCTTGTAATTTTTCTGCAAATTCCAACGCTTGGCTTTCGCGTTCCCAAGGTTGAGCAATCAAGAAAACGTCACCGCCCAATCTGTAAATTGCCGCGTTATCACCCAATTCTTGGCTGAGCATAGCGGATAAGGATGTCAGATATCTATCGCCCACTTGGATGGAATAGGCCTCATTAATGCTGGCTAAACTGTCAATTCGACACATGAATAACCCATAGTCATTGTCACCCTGGAAATGAGCGTCAGAAAAATCTTCCAACAACGCGAGCCTATTTCGTAGTCCAGTTAAAGCGTCAATATAGGCCTGTTGGC
>CAXACF010000351.1:0-2911 GCA_963967125.1 uncultured Rhodobacterales bacterium
TCCTCGATGCCGCCTGCAGAAACGCTTGCGAATTTTGCCAAAACGGGTGCGACCTTGGCCATCCATCTGTCTATTCAAGTCTTGCCCAAAGTGGTTGAGGAATTGACGCCCTATTATGGTGCGGATTGTGCTTGCGCCGTGGTCTATCGCGCATCTTGGCCAGAGGAGCGCGTGTTTCGCGCAACATTGGGCACAATCGCCGATATGATCGGCCCTGATGTTGAACGCACCGCGCTGATTATGGTGGGCAAAACCCTAAACGCGCATGATTTCGGGGAAAGCAGTCTTTATGACAAAGATTATGAGCGCCGCTATCGTCCCCTAACCGCACGGGCAGAGATTGGTCATGACTAAGGCACGTGGTTTTCTAATTTCGGCGCCGTCATCGGGGACCGGCAAAACAACCGTCACGCTAGGGTTGTTGCGTGCCTTTCGCGATCGGGGAAATGCGGTGCAACCCTATAAAAGTGGGCCAGATTACATTGATCCTGCGTTTCATCGATTTGCATCGGGGCGTGCATCCTATAACTTGGATACGTGGGCCATGGGCGCGGGTGTTTTGCAGGGGGTGATCGAAACATCCGCTGATGCGGATATGGTCATTGCAGAAGGGTCCATGGGACTGTTTGATGGGGTCCTAAGCCAAGGGGCCAAGGGATTTGGCAGTTCTGCTGAAACCGCAAAATATTTCGGCTGGCCTGTGATCATCGTTATTGATGTCAGTGGTCAGGCGCAGTCTGCAGCGGCGGCGGCCTTGGGGTTCAAACTCTTTGATGCGTCTTTGCCGATTGCGGGTGTTATCCTAAACCGTGTGGCAAGTCCGCGCCACGAACGTTATGTGCGCCAAGGGATGGAAGATGCAGGGCTGAAGGTGTTTGGTTCACTTCCCCGCCGTGGGGATTTGGCCCTTCCTGAACGTCACCTTGGTTTGATCCAGGCGGTTGAACATCCTGATTTGGAAACGGCGATTGCAGATTACGCAAATTTCGTAAGCGAGCATTTGGACCTTGATGCGATTGAGAAAGCAGCCGCTGAAACAACCATGCCCGCCGCAACCGCACAATTGATTGATCCACCCGCACAGCGCATTGCATTGGCGCAGGATGAGGCGTTTTCGTTTACCTATCCACACATCTTAAAAGGATGGCGTGAAAAGGGGGCAGAGGTTCTGCCCTTTTCCCCATTGGCCAATCAGGCACCCGATCCCGCGGCGGATTTGGTCTGGTTGCCAGGCGGATATCCCGAATTGCATGGCGGCAAAATCGCAGACGCGGATGAGTTTTTAAATGGCCTGCGCAAACATGGTGAAACCAAACCCGTCCATGGCGAATGTGGGGGGTATATGGTTTTGGGTGAAACACTGATCGACAAGGACGGCACGCATCACAAAATGGCGGGGCTGTTGGGATTGGTGACCAGCTTTGAAAAACGAAAATTCCATTTGGGCTATCGTCAGGTGTCGGTCATGGAAAACATTCTGAATTTCGCGACTGGTGATCGGTTGCGGGGGCACGAATTCCATTATTCGCGTATTATCGAACAGCCTGATCAACCTCTGTTTGAAGTTGCGGATGCCGATGGAACCCCAGTGCCCGAAACAGGATCGCGCCGTGGCCATGTTTCAGGAACCTTTTTCCATTTGATTGCGAAAGAACGCGGATGAGCGGATTTGTAAGTTTTGTTGGCTCTGGCCCCGGTGATCCCGAATTATTGACGGTAAAGGCCGTTGATCGTCTGCGTCGTGCGGATGTGATTTTGTTTGATGATCTGTCGTCAGGTCCAATTTTATCCCACGCTGCATCCTCCTGCGAACTGGTGGCAGTTGGTAAACGTGCGGGGCGCCCATCGCCCAAACAGCACCATGTTAGCCGCCTGTTGGTGGATTATGCAGAAACAGGTGCGCAGGTTGTGCGCCTGAAATCAGGCGACAGCGGATTGTTTGGGCGTTTGGAAGAAGAACAAGATGCCCTGCATGCCGCTGGGATCAAATATGAGATTATTCCCGGCGTGCCTTCGGCCCTTGCGGCGGCGGCAGCGGCGGGCATACCACTGACACGGCGATTGTCGGCGCGACGCGTGCAGTTTGTAACGGGTCACAACGTGGATGGTGTTCTGCCCGAGGATTTGAATTTTCCGGCACTTGCTGATCCGCTGGCCACGACCGTTGTTTTCATGGGCCAGCGCACGTTCCCCAAGTTTTCTGAACGTCTGTTTGCAGAAGGATTGCCCACGGATACGCCCGCCCTTTTGGCCGAGGCAGTATCCAAACCAGAACAAACTTTGCGTTTTACGACCGTTGGTGCATTGGCGGATGATCTGGCGAAAGAGGTTTCGCCAAAACCTGCCCTGATCCTTTATGGTCCGCTTGCGCAATATGATGAGGCGGACGGATGATCGAACTGTTGCTGATTGGTATTGGGACCGGCAATCCCGATCACATCACGCGTCAGGCGGAAAAGGCGATTGCCAGCGCCGATTTAATCATGATCCCAACCAAGGGGGATAATAAGGCGGATTTGGCCGACTTGCGCCACGACATTTGTGCCCAGATTGCAGGTGTTGATCTGTCGCGTATCGTGGAATTTGAATTGCCTGTGCGTGATCCTGCGATCCCCTATGTGGACCGTGTGCATCATTGGCATGATGCGATCGCAGATGTCTGGCAGGATACCATTCAGGGAAACATTAAAACGGGTAAAGTTGCCCTGCTGATTTGGGGTGATCCATCGCTTTATGACAGTTCGCTGCGCATTGCATCACGCTTAACCCCCGCGCCGACAATCACGGTTTTACCGGGGCTGACATCATTGCAGGTGTTGACCGCTGCACATACCATTCCGATCAACGAATTGGCGCCTTTCCACGCGGATCCCCAGCTGCCCAACCTGATGGTTGATCCCTGGTTCGCTGA
>CAXACF010000352.1:0-2901 GCA_963967125.1 uncultured Rhodobacterales bacterium
CCCACGCTGCCATTTTCGCGCCTGTATCCCATGAATGTATCGCGCTCTTGCTCAGGAACAGATGCTAAATCACGCAGATTGGTACCAAATTGATAGGCAGCATCCGTTGCGCGAAATTCGACATTATGGGTATGCAAATGCGTGCCAGTGGGGATGTCAGACATGGCATAGCCAATCGTCTGTCCGTACTTCAGAATGCGTGCACCAGTCAGAATGTCAGTCGATGCAATTTTGTGGCCTGCAGGAATGGCATCACGCAGGGTGATTTCATCAATTTGATCCCCAGCGTTCAACGCACTATTTGCAACGACCACGTTATCTTCGTCCCGCAGCCTGACAATTTTTTCCATGTTACATCCTGTTAAGCGCAGTAAGGCCCGTCTGAGGACCATCGGCCGTGTTGATTGATATGTTCAGAAACAGCAATGCGTGCGCGTGTGGCTTCCCACATGTCCTTCCATGCACGCCAATCGCGCAGCTCTGAGGATGGATTTGAACGTGAACGCGCAATAAATTCAGGGAAATGATCACGTCCCGTGCTTTGCCCAGTAACGTTGTAGCGCAGATCAAACGACCAACGATATTCATCGGATAAATTCCGCAAACTTGCATGCGGAGTTAGCGGATGAAATATCACACCTCCACCTGCTTTCACCGGCGCCGGAACCGCATCGTGTTTGGGCAGAAACTTTTCGGTAATGCCAACTTGGGTCATCGAACAATGTGGGATCATCTCGGGCGTCCTGCCGGGTTTCACCTGCAAACACCCATTTTCGACAGTCGCATCCGTGATTGCCAACCAGACTGTGACCATTTCGGTATTGTCTGCGGTTTCTAATGTGACAGCCCGATCCTGATGCCAATCCGTTGACACGATATGTGCACGGGTTTCGCCATCTTTCACGTCACGCTCTGGTGGTTTAATCCGCACGTGTTGAATGGGGTTTGACGTAATTTCAGATCCTATCAAACATTCAACAGTGTCCAAGATGCGATCACTGGTGACCATGTCAAAGACAGCTGGTCCAAAATGCATGGGCGTATCATTTGTGATGTTATCGTGGGGCAGAGAAATATCGAAGGGTTGATACCAATCAAATCCCCCTTTTATCGCCACATCCAACTTATCCCAAAACGTCGCATCTGCGGCCAGTTTTGGCACCAGACCATCGGATAGCCAACCTGCATATAATGCATCTAACAGTTCTTCATATTCTGCTTTTACTGCTTCACGAACAGGTTGCGTGATGAGATCCTCAACGACAAGGTATCCGTCGCGATTAAATTGATCAATTTGCGCTTGGCTAAGCATAAATTTCTCCTCTCTCTACAATAGAAGCGTGACGATGTTCGGCCAAATCAGCAAAACAGCCAAGGCACACAGCTGAACACCGATAAAGGGTAAGAACCCTTTGAAAATATCGGTCAGCGAAATGTGGGGTGGTGCCACAGATTTCAGATAGAATGCCGCGGGACCAAAGGGGGGTGACAGGAAGCTGACCTGCATGTTCATACAGAACAAGACACCAAACCAAATGGCGACATTCTGTGGTTCAAGTTGCCCAATAAATCCAATCTCTTCGATTGGGAGTTTGCGAACGATGGGTAAAAATACGGGGATGATCAGCAACACGATCCCAACCCAATCCATGAACGCCCCCATAAACAATAGGATTACCATCATGGTCAGCAAAACCAACATGGTCGGCATTTCAGATCCTACAATCAGGTTCGCGATATAGTTTGGTCCACCTGCAAGCGTATAGGCCCCCGCAAGCGCAGCAGCCCCAATTGTGACCCAAATAATGGTGCCCGTGGATCGCAATGTGCGCATCATAGAATCCCAAAGCAAACCAACCGATGCCTCTCCTCTAAGAACAGCGATCATAAACACAGCAAAGGCGCCCATGCCTGCAGCCTCGGTGATCCCAGTCACACCACCATAGATCGAGCCCAAAACAACGCCGATAACAAGTATCGGAGGAACCAACCCTTTGCCGTGTTCCCACCCCAGCATGGTGCGTTTGCGACCAAAGACGACAAATGCGAGGACCAAACCAACAACGCCAGAAATGGCCAATGGCATGATATCTTCTGGTTGACCAAGGGCGATTGGATCAACGCCCTCTTCCAGGACGTTCATACCCATCACGGTAAAATAAATCGCGCGCAACAATAACAGGGCCGAAGCCCCTGCCAAAAGCAGGCTAACGAAACCGCCGAACATGCCCAGTTTTTCTCTTCCCGTTGGATCGCCCTCCCGAGGTTCGGGCAACGGTGCATCTTGTGGCCGCAATTGTGTGCGGATCACGATGTATAATATGATAAATGTGGCCAGCATAAAGCCAGGCACAAAGGCACCTGTAAACAGCTTTTTGATCGATGTTTCTGTGATCAAACCATAGATAATCAAAACGATTGAAGGTGGGATCATAGTGCCAAGAGAACCAGAGGCACAGATTGTCCCAATCGCCAAATTTTGATTATAGCCCAAACGCAACATTTGAGGCAGCGCAATCAAGCCCAACAAAACGACTTCGCCCCCAATGATACCCGACATCGCGGCCATGATAACAGCCATGATGGATGTCACAATCGCAACGCCGCCACGTACCCGACTTAGCCAGAAATCAAGCGAATTATACATTTCCTTGGCAATGCCAGAACGCTCCAACAGTGCCGCCATGAAGATGAACAAGGGGACCGAAATCAGAACGTATTCTGTCATCAAATCGAATATCTTCTGGGTGAGTATATATAAGGCCCCCGTCCCCGGTCGACTGGTCAGCATCGTTCGCATGCCTTCACATTCCGCACCTGGGAAATAACACCAAGGTGCCGTTAACAATGTTGGCTCAAACTTCATAACCAACACGACCAACGCCATCACAGCCGATGCAA
>CAXACF010000353.1:0-2900 GCA_963967125.1 uncultured Rhodobacterales bacterium
CGGGGCGCATCACCCAATATTTTCATTCAGGTGAATACTGGGGAAGAATCACAGAAGGCTGGGATCCTACCATCCGAAACAGATGCATTTGTGACCGAATGTCGTACGTTGGACCTACCTGTTAAGGGGTTGATGTGCATCCCCCCGGTGGACGAAGAGGCAAGTCTGCATTTCGCCTTGTTGTCCAATATGGCCGAACGCAACGGATTAGCGGGCCTGTCTATGGGGATGTCAGATGATTTTGAAAAGGCCATCCAATTCGGCGCAACGCATATTCGCGTTGGATCCGCTATTTTCGGAGCGCGGGTGCCAGCGGCGGGATAATCAGCCGCGTTTCATATCGAATCTGTTGTGCGGCCCATAACAAATTTGCGCGGCTCAGGCCGATACATCCCGCAGTTGGGGCATGGGGCCGACGCCATTCGTGAATAAAAATGGCAGATCCCGCGCCCTTTCGCGGATAAGGCCAATTCCAATCAGTTAAAATCACCAGATCATACATCGGATCGGCGCGGCACATTTTTTCGTGCGAATAGGGGTGCGGCGCACGTACCATCATATTGTAATCAAAATCGCGCACATCGTCCGACCACACATCAAACGGTTTGATCGGTATGGCCCAATCTGTGGGACGCCCCATGCGATCACAACGATAAAGCATGCCAACAATCCTATGTGTTCCAACAGGTGTGGCGCCATCCCCTTCGCGCTTATGCTGGGTCAGGCCGCCGCGTCCAATAGAACAGGGCAGGATACGGTTTCCCATGCGCAGGCCACGAGGTGTTAACACCATATCCATTACAATAAATGGCCTGATTTCGCCGCCTTGGTCGCAAGGTAGGCACGGTTTTCCGCCCCTTCGCCAACCCTTAGCGGTACACGCTCGACAACCTTAATCCCTTGTTTTTCCATCATTTCGATTTTCTTGGGGTTATTCGTCATAAGGCGGATTTGCGAAATACCCATTTCACGCAGGAGTGCTGCACCGATGCGGAAATCGCGTTCGTCATCCTCAAACCCCAGGCGATGGTTGGCCTCAACCGTATCAAACCCTTTGTCCTGCAGCGCATAGGCACGCATTTTGTTGGTCAATCCGATGCCGCGCCCCTCTTGGTTCAGATAGAGCAATACGCCCTGACCCTCGGCTCCCATTTGTGAGAGTGCGCTGCGCAACTGTGGGCCGCAATCACATTTCAGACTGCCCAAAACATCGCCAGTAAAGCAGGCCGAATGCAGGCGTACCAAAACGGGTTTTGCGCGATCTGGGCGGCCAATTTCCATAGCATAATGTTCCTGATCCGCGGTTGGTGGGCGGAACACATGCAGACGCCCCTGATCGCTGTTTTGCGTTGGCAGGCGCGCGGCAATCATATCTGCGAAATGAGGATGCGACTGAACCAAGGCATCAATATCCGCTGAATGTAGCACGCTAAGCCCGTTTTTATGGGTAAATTCTGCAGGATTATTGATTTCACTTAAGATCGCCGCCGGCAGAAGTTCCGCCGATTTCAATAGGGCAAGCGCGGCACGTTCCTGACCAATTGCACTGTCGCGCAAAACCTGAAACGGTCCCAAGGGGCCAGCGGATAAATCACGCGATGGATCGGCGACGGATTTCACCCAACGCAGGTCACGGTCAGCGGTGATCGAAATTTGCGCAAACTCGCCATCATAACACGCGACCTTCAACGTTTCTGCACGACGCGCAGTGATGATCAAGCGCGTATCATTGAAATTGTCCAGAAAACTGTCGAAGCGTGATTGGTCAATCACTTCGGCGGAATAAATGACACTGGCCGATGGCCCGACAATGACGACGGGCGCACCCATGCGCAGATCGGCACGCGCGCGGGCAAGCTTTTGTTTTATGTCCAGGCCAAAGATGCTCATGCCAATGGTGTAGCTGTAAATTGGGGCAAGGGGAACGGGCGAATGTTTCATTTCATAAGTGAAATGTTTCAAAAATCATGCTTTTCGACACATTGATGTGAAATCAGGGGGCGCAACCTTGTGAAACAGAAACTGCACCGCCATCTTTGACGCAACAGGAGTTTATGATGGCACAGTTAAAAAATATCTTACTTGTTGATGATGACGATGATCTGCGCGAAGCCTTGGCTGAACAGTTGATCTTATTGGATGAGTTTGAAGTTGCAGAAGCGGCAAATGGCCAAGAGGCACAAGTCCATGCAAAAGGTGCGGATTACGATTTGATTATGTTGGATGTCGGGCTGCCTGATACAGATGGTCGAGAGCTGTGCAAATGGATGCGGAAGCAAGGTGTAAAAGCGCCCATCATTATGCTGACTGGGCATGACACGGATTCGGATACGATCCTTGGGTTGGATGCCGGTGCCAATGATTATGTCACGAAACCGTTTAAGTTTCCGGTTCTCTTGGCGCGCATTCGTGCCCAATTGCGACAACATGAACAATCTGAGGATGCCACATTTGCAATCGGTCCATATGTCTTTAAGCCAAGTGCCAAAGTGTTGACGACCGAGGATGGCAAAAAAGTACGCTTGACGGAAAAAGAGACTAACATATTGAAATTCTTGCATCGTTCAACTGAAGGTGTGGTTCCAAGAGAGCAACTATTGCATGAAGTTTGGGGGTATAATGCGGGTGTCACTACGCACACGTTAGAGACGCACATTTATCGTTTGCGTCAGAAAATAGAACCAGATCCGTCACAAGCGCGCCTTCTTGTCACCGAATCTGGTGGTTACAAATTAGTCTCATGATGACAGGTGGCGTTAACGAAACGTATAATATTTGCTAGTATGTTGACGTTATCTAAGTTGTAAGACGAGACGAACCCCGTGCATATCCGGGAATAGATATGCTTCCTCCCTGTTGGACTGACCCGAGCTTTGCTCGAGTCTTTTTTTGTAGATCCA
>CAXACF010000354.1:0-2898 GCA_963967125.1 uncultured Rhodobacterales bacterium
TTCAGACCCATGATGATGTGTTGGAACAGTATCAACGCTGGTTCAAATTCATTTTGGTGGACGAATACCAGGACACCAATGTCGCCCAGTATTTGTGGCTACGCCTGTTGGCGGGGTTGCATAAAAATATTTGCTGTGTGGGGGATGATGACCAATCCATCTATGGCTGGCGAGGGGCCGAGGTTGGCAACATTTTACGCTTTGAAAAGGATTTTCCTGGCGCCAAGGTTGTGCGGTTAGAGCAAAATTATCGTTCAACCCCCCATATCTTGGCCGCTGCCAGCGGTGTGATTTCTGGCAACGCGGGGCGGTTAGGCAAAGAGTTATGGACCGATCTGGACAGCGGGGATCGCGTCCGCCTGATCGGGCATTGGGACGGCGAAGAAGAGGCGCGTTGGATCGGCGAAGAGGTTGAGGCGATGCAACGGGGGACGCGCGGCAATGCCCCCACCGGACTTGAAGATATGGCAATTTTGGTACGCGCATCCCATCAAATGCGTGCATTTGAAGATCGGTTTTTGACCATTGGACTGCCCTATCGCGTCATCGGTGGTCCACGGTTTTATGAACGCATGGAAATCCGCGATGCCATGGCCTATTTCCGTGTGGTTCTAAGCCCAGAAGATGATTTGGCATTTGAACGGATCGTAAATACGCCCAAACGCGGGTTGGGCGATAAGGCGCAACAGAAAATTCAGAATGTCGCGCGTGAAAATGGCGTGTCCTTGGTTGACGGTGCGCGGATCGCATTGGCGGATAAAGTGCTGGGCGGAAAAGGTGCTGCGGAACTGCGCGTGTTGATTGATGGGATTGATCGCTGGGGGCGTATGGCGGGTGATCAGGCGATCACACATATGGAATTGGCCGAAATCATTCTGGATGAAAGCGGCTATACAACGATGTGGCAGAACGACAAAACACCAGAAGCCGCAGGCCGCCTTGAAAACCTAAAAGAACTGGTCAAGGCGTTAGAGCAATTTGAAAACCTACAAGGGTTTTTGGAACATGTCTCCTTGGTCATGGATAATGACAGCCAAGATGGCGAAGAAAAGGTGTCAATCATGACCCTGCACGCGGCCAAAGGATTGGAATTTCCTGTCGTCTTCCTGCCTGGGTGGGAAGATGGGTTGTTCCCATCGCAGCGGTCAATGGATGAATCTGGCCTGAAGGGGTTAGAGGAAGAGCGGCGATTGGCCTATGTTGGGATCACTCGCGCGGAACGGATTTGCACCATTTCATTTGCTGGAAACCGGCGTGTCTTTGGTCAATGGCAATCCTCGATGCCATCGCGGTTTATTGATGAATTACCTGATGACCATGTCGAGGTGTTGACGCCACCGGGTTTATACGGCGGTGGATATGGGGCGGCGGCAACACCCTCGTCCCTGCATGAGGCCGCGGCCAACGCAGATGGTTATAATTCCCCTGGCTGGCGTCGGATGCAAGAGCGTGCAGGTCAGCGTGGATTAAGCCAAGCCAAAGAAGCCCGCCATATGACAATCGACGCAACCGCGGTCCCGGCCTACGACTTAGGCGTGCGCGTCTTTCACCAAAAATTTGGTTATGGGGCCGTTATCGGAACCGAAGGCGATAAACTGGAAATTGCCTTTGACAAGGCCGGCGTTAAAAAAGTTGTTGCCAAATTTGTCACGGCTGCTGACGACATTCCGTTCTAGATTTATTGTTTCCATCTTGGTTACAAATGCTGGATTTCATACCTAAAGTTACGTTTATGTGTACTTTGGGGTTGGTTTTATGTACTTTGCGGGTGGTGTTGTTAAAATCTAAGGGGGCGGACGATGTCGGAATTACTTCCGAAGATCGCACGCATTGCGCGTTTATTACCGCAAGAGGATGGTCGTTCGGATCAGACTGATCCGGCGCGTAGATTACAGAAATCTGATGTGGCCGTAACACAGCCATTGTCGTTTCCACTTTATACAAAAATTCCAGCAACGGGCGAACGCGTAAATTGGAAGGTGCAGAGCGGCTTTCCATCTGAATATTTCGCGTCGCATAGCATTACGTTCAAACATGAAAGCATGGGTCGCAATACAGCCATATTGCCTGCTAAGGCACATAATGTGTTGGTCGCAACGGATCAATTTGACTTTGCTCCTCCGATGCCCGAGGGCGCAATTTCGCAACAAGCCCTAACTATTTTGAAGGCAAAGCAATTTTTTGAAGAAAGTTAATTTTCGAAACGGAGATTTATCATGGCAAATACGATCACGCTGACCAATGGCAATGACAGTGAAACAGGGACGATCCTTGACGATATCATATGGTCGCTGGATGGCGATGACACTGTTTTTGGCGGACTTGGATCGGATACCCTTCACGGCGGTAATGGGTCTGACGAACTCTGGGGTGGATCAGGCAATGACACGATCTTCGGTGACAACGACAATGACGACATCGACGGTGGCGATGGAAATGACTCTCTGAACGCAGGTAAGGGGAATGATACCGTTTCTGGCGGCGCGGGTGATGACAGCATCTATGCGGGCGAAGGATGGGACACGGTTCACGGTGGCATCGGTAATGACACGCTTTTGGGCGGCAGCGGACTTGATAATCTGCACGGTGGCGCGGGCGATGATTATATCGAAGGCGGTAGTCACTTGGATCACCTCTATGGCGACGCGGGCAATGACACGCTGATGGGCGGAAGTTCGCATGATCGCCTATGGGGTGGGGATGACAATGATCGATTGGTTGGTGGCGAAGGCCTTGATCAACTGTACGGCGAAGCGGGTGATGACATGCTCTTCGGCGGTGACGGTAATGATTATCTAAGCGGTGGGTCGGGCAATGACGCGATCTACGGTGACAACGATAACGACGACATCGACGGTGGCGATGGAAATGACTCTCTGAACGCAGGTAAGGGGAATG
>CAXACF010000355.1:0-2892 GCA_963967125.1 uncultured Rhodobacterales bacterium
CCGCGACCATCGCCCCCATTTTTTGGGCATGCCGCACGCTGAGTTCATTAAAGCCTACAAATAAGGACCGATTAAGCGCCTGACCCGCATCCGATTTTTGAAAGGCAATATAGGTCGCCAAATCCGCATCACTCAGCGGGGCATAGGCCATGTTGAAAAAACCATATAGCCACTCGGTAATTCCCTCGCGCAACTCCTCTTCACGGGCCATAAGAAGTTCGGTGATCGCATCATCTGTTAATCCCAATGCGTCTGTCCCCGTCAATTGGCGCATGAAAACGTATTGCGCGCCCATCGCGCCATAGGTGTTTTGATCAATCAGATCCAATGACGTGATCAAATCCTGAAATTGTTTGTAACGGGGCAGTTCGCTTGCATCATCAAATTGCGACAATGCATATTCCTCGATCACGTCATCCGAAATGGCGCGTCGTGCGGTGGTTTCCAAGGTATTCGCACGCATACCAACATCGCTGTTTAGGAATTCGGTTGCCGCAGCGATTTGTGCGTCATTCATGTTTTCCGATGTCAGGTTGATCAACACAACCTGCATTTCCGTTGTATCAAAAATGCGATCAATCTGTGCTTTGACCTCTTCATCAACGGCGCGCTCTGCATAGATCTCTATGGTGGCGACGGCATCAAGTTTCCCTTCATCTTGCATGATGGAAATGATTTCATCCATATTCAGCGCATCAAAGAGTTGCGCAACACGCGCCTGATCCGCTGTTGCGGCCTGAACCCAAGCCAACAATGAAAAAACCGCGACAAAAATAAATCTCATACCAACTCCGATTTCTGCACCCTGTTCCTTATATAGGATGCAGAATGGCGAAATGTCATCACATTAGCTTGAAATCATTGTGCCTTGTAAAATTGCGATGTGTTTTTCTTGATCACCCGTTCGGGCAAAGACATCCGCCCCCACGATTGTGAGACGGCGGCCCGCCTTAATCACGCGGCCCCTGGCGATAATCACATCCCCACTGGCGGGGGCCAATAGGTTGATCTTCATCTCGGTTGTCAAAACCTCTGCCTCAGCTGGCATTAGGGTCAGTGCCGCATATCCCGCCGCACTATCCCCCATCGAAAATGCAACGCCCGCATGCGCAAACCCATGTTGTTGCAAAATATGATCCGACATGGGGGCACGAATGCTGACCGACCCATTTTCAATGTGATCCAATGCAGCGCCAAGTGTTGTCATATAACTTTGACGCGCAAAGCTTGCTTTGATCTTATCGATGACGGTTTGATCCATGCGGTCCTCTTTTTGTGGTTCAGCCTAAAACACGGCCCTAACCGTATCCAGTGGAACATCGCGTCATCGTGAATGACGCAAATCCCATTTTGTGGTATGTGTCGGGAAAATGGAGGCGAACATGAAGCGTTTATTACCGTTCATCGCAGCGCTGCTGTATCTGCTGCCCCAAACGGTTTTGGCCGAGGTCGGGGACGATGGTTTACATAAACAACCCTGGTTTCATCAATCTTTCCTTGAACTGGCGGATGATGTTCAAGAGGCCGCGGACGAGGGTAAATTTTTGGTCGTTCTGATTGAACAGGCTGGATGCCCCTATTGCCGCGAATTGCATGAGGTGAATTTTAAACGCAGTGAAATCACCGATTACCTGAATGATCATGCCCTGGTTTTGCAATTGGACCTTTGGGGCGCAAGAGAGGTGGTTGGGTTTAACGGCGAAGCGATGGAAGAGCGTGATTGGATCCAAAGTCAGGGTATTCATTTCACCCCCACAACACTGATCTATGCGCGAAACGCGGAAGGTGCCGCCAAAGAGGTGTTTCGCCTACCCGGCTATCTGAAACCCTTTCATTATTTATCTTCGCTCGAATACGTCGTCACGGGAGAATATGAAAAACAATCGTTTCAACGGTATTTGCAGGATAAATTCGCCAAACTGGCCGAACAGGGCATTGATCCCGAAGTTTGGTAACGGTGTTGCCACAAATTCAACGCCCATATGCAACCATAGTCGCGTATTGTTTTATTTCTGATCCGTGTTAGCGTCTGTTTATAAAACAAAACGAAGCCGTCAAAAAACGAAAGACAACAGGGGAGAGACGGAATGGCACAAAACAGTAAAAAAACCAAAGCTCAGTTGGTTGAGGAATTAACAGCCCTTGGCGTTGACGCGTCAATGAGCCTGAAAAAAGATGAATTGGTCGCATTATTGGATGCGCAGTCTGGTGGTGGATCAGGTGATGGGTCAGGCATTAAGCCAAGCACTCCACTTGCGGGACAGGAAGATTTGGCCAATCGTACCTTGGATTGGAAATATCAGGCACCTGCCGAAGATAGCGCCGATGCCGCCCCAAGCGCCGCACCAGAATTCGTGGCCGCGGCAGTCCCAGAACCCGCAGCGGAACCGACACCCGCACCAGCCCCAACTTCTGAATCCGCATCAGCGGCCCCTGCGGCCTCTGCCCCCCAAGAGGCGGGCGGCATGTCAGGAACCACCAAGTTGTTGATCGCGGTTGCGGTTCTGGTTGTTTTGTACTGGATCATTTTCTAAGCAATACAAACGATAATCTGCATCCCTTGCATAACGGTTATGCAGATTATCTGGCTACTCCACTTGTGCTGACACCTGTATCTGCCTTCTTGAAATAAGGAGACAGACAATGTTCGTACGTAGCATCACATTCACTCTGCTTTGGCTTGCAAAATCATCTGAAAATTCTGCAAAACGCCAAATGCGCTCAGGCATGATGTATCTATAAGACCATCTGCACATTTGTGAAAAAGACGCCCGCACGTAGTGGACGTCTTGTATTTGGCATTTCCTTTGCTTACATCCTGTCACATTGGGTCGTTAATGCTCAAAGAGGCGAAGTAAACGGATAGACGCAAACGGCCTGGAGATCTTCAAT
>CAXACF010000356.1:0-2878 GCA_963967125.1 uncultured Rhodobacterales bacterium
GGACGGCTTGATTATAAAGAACGCTTAGCGTGGGGAAAACATCGCGGAATAATCCCGAAATACGCAGTGTTGCGTCAATACGCGGGCGATCCATTTCCGCCAGCGGAATGATTTCGGTTCCCGTAATTCGTTCTGATCCATCGGCCCAAACGGGGCGCACGCCCAGCAGGGCAAGCGCCATGGCAAATTCCTCGCCCGCTGTGCGCATTGTGGCGGACCCCCACAGATCAACAACCAATGATTTCGGCCAATCCCCATGATCCTGCAAATGGCGGCGCACCAATTCATCCGCCAATTTGCAGCCCTGTTCATAGGCCGCACGCGATGGCACAGATAGGGGATCAACCGAAAACAGGTTGCGCCCTGTTGGCAAAACATCGCTACGCCCGCGATAGGGCGATCCAGCAGGACCAGAGTCGATGCGACGTCCACAGAGCGCTGCGCGCAAACCATGCTGTTCCGAATGCGCCGCAAGGGATTGATTTCCCTCATATCCCATGCGCCCGAAAACATGCAGACCATCGGCAAACTGCGCCTCTTTGATATCACAGACGAAACGATCAATACGGGTCAATGCCTCGCCCTGATCAACATCGCCCGCAATCCCCAAATCCTGTTCCACACCCAAGGATTGCGCCAAATCGCGGATTTGATCCATCAGGCGATCACGGCGTTTGGGGTCCAATCCGTCTGCATTGGAAAATTCGTCCAGCAGGTTTTCCAATGGCACAAAGGCATCGGGCGTGTGCGACTGCGCAAGGGGCGGTGGGATATGCCCCAATGTCAGGGCAGAAATACGGCGTTTCGCTTGCGCGGCCTCGCCCGGATCATTGACGATGAAAGGGTAGATGATTGGCATATCCCCTGCCAATGCATCAGGCCAACACGCATCAGACAGCGCCACGGATTTCCCAGGTAGCCATTCTAATGTCCCATGCGCCCCGATATGCACCATCGCATCCGTGTTCACCGACTGAAGCCACAGATAAAACGCGACATAGCCATGACAGGGTGTGCGCGACAAATCGTGATAATCGTCATACCGCGTTTTCAACCAACCCCGTTCAGGCTGTAGCGCGATTAACGCGTTGCCGAGCTGAATTGCGGGAAATTGAAATGCATCGTTCTGAACATACTGATCCTCTGCAATATCCCCCCATGCCTCAAACAACTGCGCACGCAGATCTTTTGGCAGGGTTTCAAGCGCGGCAGTATAATCGGCGACAGACCACGTCAGCACTTCTGTCTGCAACCGCTGCCCCAGGTCCCCCAGCGCATCAGGATCGCCCAATCCCGCATCCTCAACAATCGCGCGACAGGATTGGATGGCGTCCAACCCCACCGCATGCGCAACTTGATAGGCCTTGCCCGGGTATGTCGAAAGGATCAGTGCAGTTTTAGGGGCACTGGTATTTCGCAGCGCAATCCATTTATCAACGCGGCTCACCACCCGATCAATGCGATTTGCAATGGGGGTATGTTCAAAACGTGCGTATTCTAAATCCTGATCCTTTTTGGCGGGTTCTTTGGCCGATACGATGCCCGCAAATAGACGGCCATCCACCTCGGGCAACACGACATGCATCGCCAGATCCGCGGGCGACAATCCCCGCTCAGCGCTGCTCCAATCTTTGACCCGCGCGGTACTCAGGGCCACCTGAAAAACAGGGGCATCCGTGGCATCCAGCGGTGAAGTTCCATCCACACCACGACCTGAGAAGGATGTGGCATTCACAATTGCTGCAGGTTTTAAAAACTGCAACTGGCGTTTGATCCAGCTGGCGGCTTCGGGTTGCTTAAGCGAGGGTGCGAATAAACCAATAACCCCGTGTCCTTTGGCCCGAAACGCCGCAAACAGTGCCTTGATCGGTTCCAAATCCGCCGCAACCAAGAAGGATCGGTAAAAGGTGATCACAATGGGGTTTTCAACCGCGCCAAAGGCAATGGGACAGGTAACACCATGTTCGGGCGACCATAATCCAACGGTTGGCAAACGGGTCACACCCCGCACAGGGGCCGCATATAGTCCAGAAGCCAAGGCCATTTGCGCCAGTGCAGCACGCGCACCTGCTGCCCCGCCCCCATCACACAGATGGGCCAATCGGCGCAGCGTGGACACTGGCAGTGTAGAATAGGCATCAAGACGTTCATCAACGCGCCCATCTGCAGGCAAAACCGCCAGTGCGATCCCCTGTTTTTTCGCAAGGTCATAAACCTGCTGCAACCCATATTCCCAATAGGGCACACCACCGATCAGACGGATCAAAATGCCCTTGGCCCCAATCAGTGTTTGTTCAACGTATGTGTCCACCGATAGAGGATGTTTTAGGGCCACCAAATTTGCCAATCGTAAGGTTGGCAATTTATCACGCCCCTCACGCCATGCTTGCGCGAATGCCCCAAGGTCGCTGTCGGAAAAGGACAACACAACCAGATCTGCGGGCGTCTGCCCAAGATCCATTGGTGTTTCTGTTTCCTCAAGCCCCTGAGTTTCGCGAAAAATGACGTGCATGGGTGTTAGCCGTTCAAAATGCCCTCAATCGCGGCGCGATTAATGTCATCATGTTCCGCAATAACGACAACGCGCCCCTGACGGTTTTCCGATGGGCTCCATGGGCGATCAAATTGTGAACGTACCCGCGCACCCACCGCCTGAACCAGCAACCGCATGGGTTTACCTGCGACAGATGCATAGCCTTTGACGCGCAGGATATTCAGCTCATTCGCCAAACGCTCAATGCGCGCTGTCAATTCGGCAGGATCGGACAATTCAGGGATATCAACGATAATGCTTTCGAAATCTTCGTGGTCGTGATCATGGGGGGCATCATGATGCGATGGACGTGCGTCCAAATCATCTTCTGCTGCGGCCTCAAGC
>CAXACF010000357.1:0-2873 GCA_963967125.1 uncultured Rhodobacterales bacterium
CAAATCGCCGTTTAACGTCGAATTTTCATTGCATCGTCCCTTAGGTCTTGGCAGTGATTAGGGGATTATTAAGTAAATTTTCTGTTAATCAGATTAACAAAATTGTAGTATCTAAAGCGCGGTCCACCCACCATCGACACTGATCGTGGTTCCCGTAATTTGAGCGGCTGCGGGTGAGGATAGGAACACGCATGTCCCGCCAAGCTGTTCGACGGTTGCGAATTCGCGGCTTGGTTGTCGCTCTAACATCACCTTTTTGATGACCTCATCTCGCTCCATGTCGTATTTTTCCATGGTGGCGGGTATCTGTGCCTCAACCAGGGGGGTTAAAACATAGCCCGGACAAATTGCATTGGCCGTAATCGGTTGTTCGGCCGTTTCCAATGCGGTTGTTTTGGTCAGGCCAATGATGCCATGTTTTGCCGCGATATAGGCGGATTTGAAGGGCGATGCGGTTAGTCCATGCGCCGATGAAATATTGATCACACGGCCCCACCCCGCTGCGCGCATTTTTGGCAGGGCTGCTGCGGTTGTGTGAAACGCAGAACTGAGGTTAATCGCAATAATTGCGTTCCATTTATCAATCGGGAATTCGTCAATTGGGGCAACATGTTGAATGCCCGCGTTGTTAATCAGGATGTCGCATTTACCACTTTGCTCGATCAGCGAACGGCAGTGTTCAGGGTTCGACATATCTGCCTGAATGTAGCGTGCAGAGATGCCAAATTCATCTGACAGATCGGTGGCCAAGGCGTGGTCATCGTCTGTATTTGTGAAAGAGTTCAAAACAATATCGGCCCCTGCATCTGCCATGGCACGCGCGATCCCCAAACCAATTCCTGACGTTGATCCTGTGATAACGGCGCGTTTTCCCGATAGGGTCATTTGAAAATCTCCTGCAACATAGAATGGTTTGGTTATTTCGCGATTATGCGGCAGATACAAGCAAGTGGCAGTTTGCAGACAAAAAAAAGCGCCTGCAAAAGCAGGCGCCAAGTCATTGAGGCAGGTTTCATACAGGCAAGAAACCTATCGAGCAGTGACCCCTTTATACCGTTAATCTTTGATCACTCCAAGCTAAAAGTTTGAAATATCAGACAGAGGTGACTAGGCTGATGCGAAGAGCATATCAATCAGAATGAGAAACCCATGAAGTTTTCCCAGATTCACCAAGGAATCAAGGCTATCGCCATAGGTGTGGCATTTTTATCCTCTCCCGCATTAGCAGAGCCTCAGCCCGCAATTTCAATGTATGGGTCGCCCGATCTGGGTTCTGATTTTGTCTCGCTTCCATATGCGAATCCAAATGCGCCCAAGGGTGGCACGCTGATTCTGGGCGAAGTTGGGGGATTCGATTCGCTTAATCCCCACATCATCAAGGGACGTGCCCCATGGCAGCTTCGGTTTTGGGCGTATGAGACATTGATGGGACGGTCCTGGGACGAACCATTTACGCTTTATGGTTTGTTGGCCGAAACAATCGAAACGGGACCAAACCGCGAATGGGTTGAATTTAGCCTACGTTCAGAGGCGCGGTTTTCTGACGGATCGCCTGTGACTGTTGAGGATGTTTTGTGGTCCTATGAAACGCTTGGAACTGTTGGGCATTGGCGCTATCGCGGGTTGTGGGGGAAAATTGACACAATCGAACAAACGGGCCCCCGTTCGGTTCGATTCACTTTTAATGAGGACAATCCAGAGCTTGCGCTATTGGCAGGCATGCGCCCCATCCTTAAAAAGGCCCAGTGGGAGAGTGTGGATTTCACAGTTTCAGGTTTGGAAACGGTCCCAATTACATCTGCGCCATATGTCATAGACACGGTCGATCCGGGGCGCAGTATCTCGCTTAAACGAAACAAGGATTACTGGGGCGCTGATCTGGCCTTTCGTCGTGGGACGAACAATTTTGACGAAATCAAACTGGAATATTTTGGCGATGCGACCGTCCTTTTTGAGGCGTTTAAATCGGGTGACATTGATATGATGCGCGAAGGCAATGCCGAAAAATGGGAAACGCAATATGATTTTCCTGCGATGCAGGATGGGACGATGACCAAATCGGAAATTCCGCATCAACGGCCAACGGGCATGCGTGGTTTGGTGATGAACACCCGACGTGATTTATTTGCCGATTGGCGTGTGCGTCAGGCGATGATTGAGGCGTTCAATTTTGAATATATAAACGATGCGCAAACAGGTGGGCGTCAGGAACGTATCCAAAGTTATTTTGGCAATTCAATCCTTGGGATGCGGGATGGTTCTGCCGCCGATGGGGTTACAGAATTGTTAACACCATATGTGGAAACACTGCCGCCTGACACCATCGAAGGATATCGTTTTCCAATCAGCGATGGATCAGAGCGCAATCGCAAAAACATGCGCCGTGCGGCCAACTTGCTGGATCAGGCAGGATATCGTGTGGTTGATGGGCAACTGACCGATCCTGCAGGCGATCCCGTGTCGTTCAAAATCCTACTGCGTCAGGGTGCCCAAGAATATTTGTCCATCGTTGAATTATATATGGATGCTCTATCCCGTTTGGGCATTTCTGTCGAAGTTGATTTGGTTGATGGCGCGCAATACGCCGAACGGCGCAAGGCTTTGGATTTTGATATGACACCCTTTGCGCGCTCTCTCTCTCTGTCGCCTGGTAATGAACAGCGGCTATATTGGGGACAAGAATATGCAGATGTGGAAGGTACGCGAAATTTGATGGGCCTGAAATCGCCTGCGATGGACGCGCTGATTGATGCCCTAAACACCGCAAAAACGCGACAGGAGTTTTTGAACGCGGTTCGTGCGATGGACCGTGTCCTAAAGGCGGGGCGGTATGTCATTCCCATTTATCACAATGGTACCAGGCGTATTGCCCA
>CAXACF010000358.1:0-2864 GCA_963967125.1 uncultured Rhodobacterales bacterium
CGCAAGGGCGGTGTCCATTGACCCGAGGGGGCGACAGGCCGCCTGTTGCGTGTGCCACCAACACTTATGCATCCGCGCCGTAGAAACACTCGCACTCCAGAGTCAATCCACCTATCAATTGAATCTTACGCCTGTCACTTTAGTTTTTGCGCGAGGGCCATTTTTCTATGCACATGAACATTCCCGAACACATATACGCACTGTTGGAAACCGAACGCCTGAACCTGCAGAATTCGGGTGAGTTGGACGACGCGACGATCACCGAATTCTTCGAATTGCGAACCCAGTCGGAAAAGGTCATCGTGAATTTCAGCGGTGGCATCCAAAAGGAATGTTGGCGCGTGACACAATCGAATGGATCATACAGCGTTGTCTACATGCCCGAGGTGGGATATTTTTCACTTTGTGTCGATAGCGCTTTGGGACCACTTGATATCGGAGTGCACGGGCCTGCCATTCGTTGTTTTTCATCCGTTTGAAATCCGCCCCTGCGCCCTACCTATATCTTGGAAACGGGGGAAATCATGCGTCTATTCTCAGGTCTTTTAATATTGATTGCGTCATCCGCCATGGCAGAGGATGAAACATTTGTCTGTCAGGCAAATGAATTTGGAATACAGCCACAGATCACGGTGCACCACGATATCACCGACGATTTATTGCAATTCGATAGCGGGTTGAGTTTTACAGGTCAGAACAACCCCAAAACGCCGATCGCTGAACGCGGGGCAGAAAGCCTTTGGTTTAAAGCAAAGATTAAGGGTCACGCGATTAAAACAACCTATAACGTGTACCTGTATGATGATTGGATTTTGATAGAAACAATCGAATTGCCCGTTTTAGATGAACCTTGCACTCCGATGACATGCGAGGAACAGCAAACGATTTATCGACTTAAACCTTGTACGTTGACTGATTGACGCCTGGTAACGCGCCATAACGCGTAAATTGCACAAATTTTCAGCACACTGGGCACCAAGGCATATGCGACACTAAGATTATAGATACCCAAAGGCGTGGGGGATGCAGGATCAAATCCAGAAACTTCTAACCCAGGCAGAATAAGCCCTACGGCAAGCGCCAAAGCCAGCTTTGAGGACAGCGACCAGTATCCAAAGGCCTCTTCACTTGGCACATCTGTGCGTTGTAAAAATTTGATAAAAATCATGGGCAATAGGGTCAGGTCTGCGCCGGTCAAAACGCCTGTGACCACACAGATTATCGCGAAAGCTACAATATCTCCAACCCCCAGAGTGAAGGTAACCACAAACGCCACGAGGGACGCCAACATTGCCATCCCTAACACCCATGCTATCGCATATTTATTCGCCAATATCGTCCAAATCGGCACCGAAACAGCCGCGGCCCCAAAGAAGAGCAATAATAACGGTCCAGACGCAGTCGCCGATCCAATCGCGTATTCGACGTAAAACAGGAATAAGGTGGACGTGATCGCCACAGGTATCGCGTTCACAAAGGCGAGTATCAGGTAGGGGCGGATCCGAGCGTGAGGGACCGCCAGCGTGAATTTTTCTGACGTCGATACAGTTTCGTCCGACCAAATATTATGCATCAGCAGGATTGCAACAACCGTTACACTGATCAAAAACCCCCCAAACAAAGTGTAGGGAACATGACTTATCTCTGTGAAAAGCGTAGGCGCAATCGCGGACAGACAAATTCCAATCAACTGCCCCGCTTCACGCCAACGCGCAACGATAGGCTGCGCAGTGTCCGCAAAATTATTCGCGGCATGCGTGTAAAGCAAGATCACGGACAAACTGTATCCTGTGAATAAAAGGATAAGTGACAAGGCAAACCAAATCGTTGGATTAATCGGCGCAGCGATTATGAACAAGCCAAGTGCCCCCGCGATGATCAGTGCCCCAGCACCCGCAGACAAAACCCTATGTGACGCAATCCCAATCGCAGATAAACGTCCCAACAATGGGTCCTGAACAAAGTCCAACACCCGCAGGACAAACATGATTGCCCCTAATGAGGCCAAAGAAACACCATATGTATCCGAAAAGTACTTTGGCGCATGAAGGTAGATCGGCAATCCGACCGCCCCCAACATCACCCCAAACAGGCCCACCGCCATCAGTGTTCTTCTGTTCGGTGTATTCTTGGACACTGTAGCTGCCTTTGCGTTGTACATAACGTATACGCTGTGCGACACATCTCAGATCACCTGATCAGTGCAATATGTAATTCGCTATGTTTTTGAGGTGGTCAAGTGGCGGACCGAGGAGGATTCGAACCCCCGACCCCTTGATTCGTAGTCAAGTACTCTATCCAGCTGAGCTATCGGTCCGTGGAGCCGTGAACTAATTGGTTGCGGTTGGCTTTGCAAGGGCAAAAATGTAAAATCTAACAAAAAACTCAGAGGCCGCGCAGATCTAAATTTCTCCCTTGGGCAAAGTGATTTGAAAGCACGCGCCATTTTCAGAGTTATGCTGTAGCTCAAGCGTACCACCGTGCCCAACAACCAACTCGTGCGCGATTGCCAAACCCAGTCCGCTGCCCTCACGCTTGGTCCCGCCATTGAATGGGTGAAAGAGGTGCTCAACCGCTTTCTTCGGCAACCCCGGACCGTTATCGCGAATTGTAATCGTCCAGTTGGCCTCGTCTTCGCCCACGACAATATCAATCTGCCCGTGCGATGCGCCAAATGCCTGACGCGCATTGCGGACCAAGTTTTGCAAAACGCGATACAATTGTTCGGGGTCTGCCCGGACCTGATCCACATTGCAGGTTACCTGAAATTGAATTTGGTTCGCACTCTCAAGGGTAAGTGTTTCTTGGGTCACCACATCGTCGATAATGTCACCCACGCTAAATCGTTGCAGCTGCGGCGTGGG
>CAXACF010000359.1:0-2864 GCA_963967125.1 uncultured Rhodobacterales bacterium
AAATCTAATGTAAAGTCCCCAGTTACAGGCACTGTAGAGCCAATATCGGATGTAACCGGGCAAGTTGTAATCAGAGAAGCCCCTTTACAAGTAGAAATAGATGCCTATATTCAAGGATCCGTTGATTCGATTATCGAGGATGAAGGAGTTGTTATAAAAAGTAAAGGCGCCTTCATTCAAGGAATTTTTGGAGTTGGTGGTGAGAGTAGAGGCAAGATAAAAGTGCTTGCGAGTAGTAGAGACTCTGAATTAACTGCTGAAATGATAACCAGTGATCATGAAGGTATGATACTTGTTGGAGGCAGTTGCGTGACTTAACAAAATAGCCTCGCCCTCGAGGTAACAATGCTAAGGAAAACATTGTAACCGTTCATACGGTTTGGGGGGCAGTAGAGATCATTTTGTGCGGTGCGACAGAATTGCGCCTCACGTATTATTTCTTTTGAAATGGCTGTTTAGTTGCATTTAATTCTGCTTCGCATTCTGCTTTCAGAAGGATGGCTTTGACCATCTTCTGCGTTTCGCTGAGTGTTGTCCAATTGTCTTGGTCACCGCCGCACAGAGAGCAGTCACATACATAGTCACCCTTTCGTCCAGTGAAACCTCTGAATCCATATAGCGGTATCATCATATATCCATTCTGGCTGCCCTTGGGCCCGGCTTGTGTCTTGGGGCGAAATTCTGCACGTGATGCGAAGTGCGTGAACAATGCTGTCTACATGCAACGCGTTAATAGTGGATATGGAACAAGTCAGAAAAAGATCAAATGAACGCGCCAGATATCTGGTTGACGTTATGGCAGATCTGCTTTGTCATTAGGCTTTTAAAAGATAAACAATCAGGTTGAAAAAACATCCTACAAATTTTGGCAAACACGGATCGCGTCCAACAGGGCTGCGTGAATATTTCTACCTGTGACTGCATCCCCAATTCTTGCTAAGTAAAATTGGCCGTCTTTGTTCACCTTCAAAAAGGGCGATTGCCCTTGGATTAGGGCGTTTTGATCAAGTTGGCCAAAATTAAGGGAATTGTCCTTCAACTCATGATACAAACCATCCGAAGGCATAAGACCATGTTCAAATACAACATGATCTGCCACTCGTTCATTGATTTCATCTGT
This sequence comes from uncultured Rhodobacterales bacterium, assembly GCA_963967125.1. GTDB lineage: Bacteria > Pseudomonadota > Alphaproteobacteria > Rhodobacterales > Rhodobacteraceae > HIMB11. The sequence continues at coordinate 1,121 of CAXACF010000359.1, forward strand.
GAGAACATTTTTTAACAAAACTTTAAGATTGTTTCCGTCTTTTAAGATGGAGTGCAAGTCATACAAACAGTGAAAATTGACACCATTTAAAGCCAAGTCGCGCATGGCAACTGATGATGTTGTGGGGCCCAAGTCCTGCATTATTGTCCGATCTGGTGTGACAAACTCCACTTTGCAGCCTTCATTTGCCAATTTATCCGCTGCGACGGATGCCGCGTGATCACCCACTTCGTCGACCAACACCACATTTCCTGAAACGCGTACCTCTCCGCTTAAGATATCCCAAGCGTTCGTGGCGAGCTCACCTCCGGGCACTCGCAGCGCCTCGGGCCACCCCCCACTTGCAATTATAACAACGTCTGGCGCCTCATCCGTAATATCATCGGGTTCAACAAACATGTTTAAACGAACATCAACACCAAGACTTTGAATTTCGTTTATTAGCCAATCTTTGACGCCCTTTACCTGTCGTCTGGTTTGTCCTTTATCGGCAAGATTTAATTGTCCGCCAAGGCGATCAGATGCTTCAAATAGAACAACAGTATGTCCTCGTGATGCGGAAACGCGCGCAGCCTCTAAACCAGCTGGTCCTCCTCCAACAATCACTACTTTTTTTGATGTTTTTGAGGGTCGTATGATGTGCGATATCGTTTGTTCACGACCAGTGGCTGCATTATGTCCACACACTGCCGGCTTGCCTTGGTTTACTCTATCTACGCAGTACCCAAGCCCTACGCATGGCCTTATCCGATCTTCATTTCCGTCACGCAATTTACGAATGAGATGCGGATCGGCGATGTGTGCGCGTGTCATACCAACAAGGTCAACATATCCACCTGACACTGCATGATTTGCTGTCGCAAGATCGGCGATCCCACCGGCGTGCAGAATTGGGAGTGAAACTTCATTTCGAATTCTTTGGGCGATAGTGAGATGAGGGGCAGATGGGAGTCCCATCGGCCTGACCCATTCAGCCAACCCCAAATCATCATAAGGTGCCCCGGCAACAACATTAAGCAAATCGACATTGCCACTCTGGTCCAACAATTTTGCAGCGTTCACGCAATCATCAGCGGTTAAGCCATGCTTTAATAACTCATCTCCAGTTACCCGAATTGAAATCACAAAATCTGATCCGACTGCGGCTCTTATGGCGTCCAAGACACGCAATGTAATGCGCATACGATTTTCTAAGTCTCCGCCATAGTCGTCCGTTCTAAAATTGGTTTGTGGCGATAAAAATTGACCAAGCAAATGTGAGTGAGACAGTATTTCTATTCCATCAAATCCGCCTTGTTCGCAGCGGCGTGCCGCAGCAGAAAAGTTTTCAACAACACGATCGATATCTTCGTGTTCCATCACTTTTGGGAATGCCCGATGCGCTCTTTCTCGTACCGCGGACGGTGCTATGACAGGAAGCCAATCTCCGTCATCCCATGATGTACGCCTGCCCATATGCGTGATCTGGCACATAACCGCAGCACCATGTGATTTAACCCCCTCAGTCAGACGTTGAAACCATGGAATGATTGTATCATCGCCAGCATAAAGTTGCCCAAAAACCGAGGGGCTTTCCGGCGAGATGTTGGTTGACCCACCAATCATGGTTAAGGCGACACCGCCTTTTGCCTTTTCTTCGTGATATAAACGGTAGCGATCCTTCGGGTGACCATTCTCTACAAAATTAGGAGCATGCGCTGTGCTAACTATCCTGTTTCTTAAGTGCAGGTTTTTCAATTTGAAG
>CAXACF010000360.1:0-2863 GCA_963967125.1 uncultured Rhodobacterales bacterium
CCAACATTGATGTTTGCAAATTCGGGCATGGTTCAATTTAAGAACCTGTTCACGGGCGTTGAAACACGCGATTACAAACGCGCAACCACCGCTCAAAAATGTGTGCGTGCGGGTGGGAAACATAACGATTTGGACAACGTTGGTTATACGGCACGCCACCATACATTTTTCGAAATGCTTGGGAATTTCAGCTTTGGTGATTATTTCAAATCCGAGGCGATCCCATTTGCATGGGAATTGGTAACCAAGGAACTGGATATTCCCAAAGATAAACTGTTGGTTACGGTCTATCATACCGATGATGAGGCTGCGGATATGTGGAAAAAGGTTGCGGGCCTATCTGATGATCGCATCATCCGCATCGCAACGAATGACAATTTCTGGATGATGGGGCCGACGGGGCCTTGTGGCCCATGTACCGAAATATTTTATGATCATGGCGAAAGTTTTTGGGGCGGCCCTCCGGGTTCACCCGACGAAGATGGGGACCGTTTTATCGAGATTTGGAACCTTGTTTTCATGCAGTATGAGCAATTTGAAGACGGTTCAAAAACGGATTTGCCAAACCAATCCATTGACACGGGCATGGGGATCGAACGTGTTGCGGCACTGTTGCAAGGCACCAATGACAACTATTCAACCGATTTGATCCGCTCGTTGATCGAGGCGTCCGCCCACGCAACCAGCTCTGATCCCGATGGGCCAGGCAAAACGCATCACCGTGTGATTGCCGATCACCTGCGCTCAACCTCATTCTTGATTGCGGATGGGGTTATGCCGTCAAATGATGGACGCGGGTATGTGTTGCGCCGGATCATGCGCCGTGCGATGCGTCATGCGCATTTGTTGGGGTCCCAAGATCCCGTGATGCACCGTTTGGTGCCTGCTTTGGTGCAACAAATGGGCGCGGCCTATCCTGAATTGTCACAGGCACAGGCTTTGATCGAAGAAACCCTGTTACAAGAAGAGACACGTTTCAAACAAACACTGGATCGTGGTTTGAAGCTCCTGGATGACGAAGTTGCGGGTCTGGGAGAGGGCGCCGCATTACCTGGCGAGGCGGCGTTTAAACTTTACGACACATATGGTTTCCCACTTGATTTGACGCAGGATGCCCTGCGTGAAAAGGGTCTAAGCGTTGATACAGACGGGTTTGATGCGGCGATGGCCGAACAAAAGGCCAAGGCGCGCGCCGCATGGTCAGGTTCGGGCGAGGCGGCAGATGCCTCAATCTGGTTTGATATCGCCGATCAACACGGCACCACTGATTTCCTTGGGTATGATACCGAAACGGCAGAAGGTCAGATCATGACCATGCTTAAGGGCAGCGACACTGTAGAAAAGGCCGAAACGGGCGCAGAAATCCAAGTGGTTCTGAACCAAACCCCGTTTTATGCAGAAAGCGGTGGTCAGGTTGGCGACACGGGTGAAATTCGCACTGAAACGGGCGCGGCCACCGTCACAGATACGAAAAAAGTTGCAGGTGTGTTCATCCATATCGCAACCGTGAACGAAGGCCATATCGAAACGGGTCAGGGCGCACAATTGAATGTCGATCACACCCGTCGCAGCGCCATTCGTGCAAACCATTCGGCAACGCACCTGTTGCACGAAGCCTTGCGTCGTGCCTTGGGGGATCATGTGGCACAACGCGGATCGCTGAATGCGGCGGATCGTTTACGCTTTGACTTTAGCCATTCCAAAGCGATGAGCGCAGATGAACTGCGTCAGGTGGAGGCAGAGGTGAACGAATTCATCCGCCAAAACACACGCGTCGAAACACGTATCATGACCCCAGATGATGCACGCGCATTGGGTGCGCAGGCCCTATTTGGTGAAAAATATGGTGACGAGGTGCGCGTGGTGTCCATGGGCGAATTGGCCGGATCGGGCAAAGGCAATGATGGCAACACCTATTCATTGGAACTGTGTGGCGGTACGCATGTGCGCCAAACTGGCGATATTGGCGCCTTTGTTGCCCTTGGTGATAGCGCAAGTTCCTCAGGTGTGCGCCGGTTTGAGGCGCTGACTGGTCAGGCCGCATTGGATCATATGACCCAGCAATCTGAACAGTTGGTCGCCATTGCATCTGAAATGAAGGCCCCCGTTGCCGAAGTTGGATCACGTGTCAAAGCTTTGTTGGATGAACGCAAATCATTGGCGAATGAGGTTGCACAGCTGCGCCGTGAATTGGCCATGTCAGGCGGCGCATCGCAGGGGCAGGGCCCAGCGGCCAAGGATATCAACGGTGTGTCCTTTATCGCTCAGGTTCTGGCCGGTGTGTCGGGCAAGGATTTGCCCGCCCTGATCGATGAACACAAAAACCGTGTCGAAAGCGGTGCGATTTTGTTGATTGCTGACACAGGTGGCAAGGTTGCCGTGGCCGCAGGGGTCACAAATGATCTGACCGATCGCGTCAGTGCGGTTGATTTGGTCAAGGCCGCTGTTGTTGAATTGGGCGGCAAAGGGGGCGGCGGACGTCCCGATATGGCCCAAGGTGGCGGCAGCGATGCATCCAAAGCAGATGCCGCAATCGCCGCGGCAGAGGCGCAAATCACCTAAGATTTTGGTGGCAGGCTCTGCGCATGGCGCAGGGCCATCCCCATCCAAAGTGCACGGCGATTATCATCGACAAAGGCTTCATCCGTCACATCGATCAGGCCGCCCATTTTGCGGCCTGTAAACATCATGTCACCCGCGCCCTCAATGGCTTTGGATGCGGCCTCTTGGTCTTTGCCGACGCGAAACATAGCGCCATCCTTATGTATGCCGCACACCATGTGACCCGCCTACATAAAGGCAATTCCGCCAAACATTTTCTTTTCCGAAATCCCAATGACATCAAACAGATCGTCGCGTATGA
>CAXACF010000361.1:0-2854 GCA_963967125.1 uncultured Rhodobacterales bacterium
TTTTTCGTATCTTTTTGATAAAGTTTTTTTTACCTTATTTGCAGATTTTATGTCTTGCAATTGAGACACTAGCATTTTTGTATTATGAAGAGTGTCCTTTTTGCCAAGGACAACGAATTATACCGTTGATATGGCACTGGCTGTTTTGTTGTTGGTGGGCGGCGTAATCGGTGCACAAATTGGCACGCAAATCGGTACACGCCTACGCGCAGAACAATTGCGTATTTTACTTGCAATAATGGTTTTGGCAGTCTGCTTTAAACTGGCCCTGGACCTATTGATTGAACCAAGTGAACTTTATTCCCTTGGCGCAGCAGGTGGCCATTAATGCGCATTTTGGCCCTAATCCTTTGTATGATCCCAATTCTTGCGTCTAGCGAAGAAATCGTGTTGGGGATGAGCCAAGATGAGGTGGCCATTACCGCAACATTTGATGGATCAAACATCCTTGTCTTTGGCGCAATCAAACGCGAAAGCGCAATTCCAGCGGGGGAATTGGGGGTCATCGTTACGATTGCCGGCCCATCAGAATCCGTTGCAGTACACCGCAAAGAACGTCGGTTCGGCATTTGGGTGAACACAGACACCGTTGAAGTAGATGCCGCACCCAGTTTTTATGCAATTGCAACCAGCGCGCCATTGGACCGCATTCTAAAAGATACCGAAGATTTACGTCACCAGATTTCCATCGAACGCGCAATCCGTTCGGTTGGGGCCCCCATGACAATCACAGACGCCCCTGCCTTTAGCGACGCAGTGATCCGTATTCGCAAATCGCAGGACCTCTATAAACGGTCAGAAAATTCTGTGCTGGTGGATCAGGAAACTTTGTTCAGGACGTCGGTTGATATGCCCGCAAACCTGACCGAGGGGGATTATTTCACGCGCATTTTCCTTACCCGTGATGGGCAGGTTGTCAGCGAATTTGAAACGACCATCGACGTGAAAAAGGTTGGCTTGGAACGCTTCCTATACAATCTTTCTCGACAACAGCCCTTGATTTACGGACTGCTGTCATTGGCAATTGCAATATTGGCGGGCTGGCTTGCGTCCAGCTTTTTCCGCATGATCCGCGGCACGTAAAAACTTGGGCGTCCTAGGGTGGCGCAAACGCGCCTACCCTCACTCTTACTTCAGATCTTAAATAATCAGCGTGGTGCCATGCGGATTGCACCATCAAGGCGGATCGTTTCCCCGTTCAGCATATCGTTATCAATGATGTGACGCACCATTTTCGCATATTCCGCAGGCGCACCCAAGCGCGAGGGGAATGGAACCTGTGCACCCAAACTATCCTGAACCTCTTGCGGGAGGCTTTCCAACAAGGGGGTCAGGAACAGACCGGGTGCAATTGAAACAACGCGAATACCCAACTGTGACAGATCTCGTGCCATCGGCAGGGTCATACCAACAATGCCCCCCTTGGATGCGGCATAGGCGACCTGACCCACTTGGCCCTCATAGGCCGCAACGGACGCCGTGTTGACAATAACACCACGTCCGCCGTCCGCGGTAATGGGATCATTCATTGCCATGTGTTTCGCGGCAATCGAGGCCACGTTGAAGGACCCGATCAGGTTCACACCAATGGTTTTCGAAAACAACTCTGGCGGATGTGCTTCACCGCGGGATACTGTTTTTGCGGCGGGACCAATGCCCGCGCAATTTACCGCGATATGCAACGCACCATGATCTGTGACAACCTGCGCGATTGATTTGGCGACCTCATCCGCATTTGAAACATCGACACGGAAGAACGATGCGCCAGTTGCCGCCGCATGTTGTTCGCCCATCTCGGCATTCATGTCAAAAATAACCACCTGTGCGCCTGCATCACGCAGTGCAGCAACCGTTGCTGCGCCAAGTCCCGATGCACCGCCCGTAACGATTGCCACGTGATCTTTTGTAATATCCATAGTCTTCTCCTAAGTTGCCTCAATATTTTCTGCAAATTCCCAGAACACAATGCCCAAATTTCAGAACTTAACGTCGCTTGATTTGAATTGGGTTTTATGCAGAGTTTGCAGAGAGGAGAAGTCATGTCAAAATCAGGCCCAAGCCCCCGTTCCGCATATAACGATTTCCAAACCCTTCAGACTCGTTGGGAGGATAATGACGCCTATGGGCACATGAACAACATCGTTCATTATTCCCTTATTGATACGGCCGTCACCAATTGGCAGCGGGATCGTGGTTTTTTCGATGTTGAGGACGTCAAATTCATGGTGGTCCAAAGTGGATGCACCTATTTCGCTGAGGCACGATATCCTGATACGGTTCATGCGGGCCTGAGGGTTGCAAAAATCGGACGCACCTCATGGACCTATGAAATTGGTTTATTTCGCAACGAAGACACCACCGCATTTGCCGAAGGATTTTTCGCACAAGTCCAAGTGGATGATGACACAGGTCGGCCAAGTCCGATCAAAGACACCTTTCGCCAACATCTAAATCAGATATTGCTGTCACCCTAAGGTTCGCGGAACGCCTCACGCGATTTATAAAGCGGTTTTAACAAATACTGCAAAACCGTCTTTTCGCCCGTATGCAATTCGACCTGCGCTTGCATCCCAGGGCGGATTTCAATGCGGGCCTGTTTGTCGGTCAATCCCCCCATATCAACACGCACGCGCACTTTGTAATGGGCATTCCCATCCTCTGCGCGGGCTCTTTCATCCTTAAATGTATCGGCGGAAATCACGTCAACCCGCCCCTTTAGGGTTCCAAAGATTGTGTAGTCATATGCGCTAAGCTTGATCGTCGCTTCTTGTCCTGAGCGTATGTTTGCGATGTTTTCAGGCTTCTGATGTACCCGTAATCGGAACCAATCCATCATCCATTTCGGCTTTGCTGA
>CAXACF010000362.1:0-2849 GCA_963967125.1 uncultured Rhodobacterales bacterium
GACATATCATCAGCCAACAAACGTCGATCAAAGATATCCTTTAACAATCCACGATATCGCGGTCCGTTTAATATCGTATGATGACCCACATCTGACCATTCATCGGACGTATCCTTGGTGCCAAAATACCAAACGAACAAACCCATTGACCATTTTGAGTTTTGCAAACGGCTTTTGTTCCACCGCTTTTTCGTATGTTGACGCAGCATATGATCATAGGTCTGCCCTGGATCCGCATTCGAAACGACAATGTCTGCGCTGATCTCGCGTCCCGTTTCCAGGCGAACACCCGTTACACGATTTCCTTTCGTCAGGATTTGATCGACCGTTGTTTCGGGGATAATTTGACCCCCCTGATCAATAACAACGCGCCCCATTGCATCTGCCAATTCTTGGACGCCGCCTTGTACGTAATGCACACCAAATTCTTTTTCCAAATGACTGACCAGTATATACATCGAGGTCACGTGCCGCGGATCACCGCCAATGAACAACGGGTGAAACGAAAGCGCCATGCGAAAGCGCGGGTCTTTTACGCGCTTCGCGGCATGTTGATAAACAGATTGATCGGCACGCAAAGCGACAAAGCCGGGCAATTCCTTGACCAAGTCCCACAGTTTATTTAGCGGCCGACGCCCCAAACCTTCAAATCCAAATGTGTACCGCTTTTCACAGTCCTTTAGAAATCTTTGATATCCCAGAAAATCAGAGGGGAAAACCCGACGGACCTCTGCATCCATGTCCTCTTGTGAATCTCTGATTTGGAATTTGGATCCATCTTGCCAACGAATTTCATAATAGGGATCAACTGGCGTGATATTCACGTCGGCATCAAAATCGCGCCCACAATCTGCCCACAAACGTCGAAAAACATCGGGTACAGTCAGGATTGTGGGACCCAGATCAAAACGATAACCGTTTTTCGCAATCGACGATCCGCGCCCACCCAATCTGTCCAGGCGATCAATGATTGTAACGCGATAGCCTTTTGCACCAAGACGCATCGCCGCGGACAGCCCACCTAAACCCGCCCCAATCACGATTGCTTTGGGGGCGTTCCGAGGAACAACTGGAATCACTAATTTTGGCTCAGGTGCTGTCATGTCATTTAAACACTACATGTGTCTAATTTAATTTACAACTGTCCCATTTTGTGTTTCACTAAAAACACCTGACGATCTGGTGCCAAGAATACAATGGTAACACTAAGCCTCTTTCGATTTGAAAAGCCCCACCATAAGCTGTGGGCCTTTGTGATGATGGGTCTTGCAAGGCCTCTCTTAAACTTGATGCCAAATCTTATTTTTTGGAAATTATTGGGGTCTGGAACGGGTGAGGGATTTACCCCAAAACCAAATTGGGGCGTTTACGCGATTTTATGTGTCTGGCAGGAACCTACGAATATCGAAAAAACGCTAAAAGAATCCCGCGTCTTCCGCCGGTACCATGAAATGGCGACCGAAAGTGTGACAATACATCTGGAACCCTATGCGACGCGCGGAGAATGGTCGGGGCAAACGCCTTTTCGCGCCAAAAACAAACGCGACACCGGGCCTGTCGCTGTTCTAACGCGAGCAACGTTGCGCTGGAACGCAATGTTACAATTTTGGAAGCAATCCCCCGCAATTAGCACCAAAATCGGAATGAACGAGGACGTATTGTTCAAAATTGGCCTTGGCGAAGTGCCACTGCGACAGCAGCTCACCTTTTCGATTTGGCCCAACGTAAAACAAATGAGCGAATTCGCCCACCAATCAGACCCCCATCGCAGCGCAATTCAAAAAGTGCGCCAAGGAGACTGGTTCAAAGAAGAGCTATACGCACGTTTTAACATCACTGCGATTGATGGTCATTGGTCAGCATTTGGCACAATCCGCAAGAAAGAAGACACACATGAATAGTGCATTTCCTTTTTCAGCCATTGTTGGCCAAGACGACATGAAACTGGCACTAACCCTGACCGCGATTGATCCAAAAATTGGTGGTGTTCTGGCATTCGGCGATCGCGGAACTGGCAAATCCACGGCAATCCGTGCACTGGCCGATCTGCTGCCGAATGTTGACGTTGTCAAAGGCTGTCCCGTGAACTCTGAACGGCTGGATCAGGTGCCAGATTGGGTCAAAACGGCCCAGTCAACGATAATTTCCATCAATACACCAGTGGTTGATCTACCCTTGGGCGTAAGTGCGGATCGGGTCACTGGTGCGCTCGATATTGAACGTGCGCTTGTTGATGGCGTTAAAGAGTTTCAACCCGGTCTATTGGCCAAGGCAAATCGCGGTTATTTATACATTGATGAAGTCAACCTTCTAGAAGATCACATCGTCGATCTATTACTGGACGTGGCGCAATCGGGCACCAACACGGTTGAGAAAGAGGGCCTTTCAATAACGCACCCATCGCGCTTCATATTGATTGGGTCGGGCAACCCCGAGGAAGGCGAACTGCGCCCCCAACTTTTGGACCGCTTCGGACTTTCGGTAGAAGTACGGACGCCACAAACGATCATGGATCGCGTAGATGTTATCAAGCGACGTGACGAATTCGACCGCGATCCCGAAGCATACTGTGACAAGTGGGCCGCGGAAAACGCTAAAGTTCGTAACATCATCTTAAAAGGTCGTGAACGATTGGGCAGCGTCAAGATGAGCGATCAGATGCTGGAAATTTGTGCCGAAATTTGTGTTGCAATGGGTAGTGATGGGTTACGCGGAGAATTAACTCTGCTTAAAACAGCCCGTGCCTTTGCAGCGCTGCAGGGCGATTTGATGGTCCACAGGGATCATATCAAACGTATCGCACCCATGGCGCTTAGCCATCGACTACGCCGCGATCCTTTGGATGATAC
>CAXACF010000363.1:0-2839 GCA_963967125.1 uncultured Rhodobacterales bacterium
TCAGACAGGCCTCTACGTGATCTGCCCGTTTTGGTGTCCCCGCCATACCGCCAAAGGCAATACGCGCGTTTTGAATCACGCCATCTGTGATATGCAGATTGAACGCCCCACAAACGGCCGAGATGTCTTGATCAAACCGTTTTGAAATTTTGTAGCACCGCAGATTGTGTTGATCCTTAGGGACGAGGATTGATTGGATGAATTCACCCCTCTGCAAATCTTGTTGACCGTAAGCGATGAAGAAATCCTGCAGATCAATGGTTCTTGTCGCGTCCTTTTTGCGAAGGACCAGTTTCGCACCCATGGCAATCAACGCGGGCGGGCTATCGCCAATCGGGGAGCCGTTCGCGATATTGCCGCCTAAGGTTGCAGAATTGCGAACCTGTGTGGATGCGTATCGCGTCAGCAATGGCGTAAGGCTTGGCTGCGCATGAACGCTCCACAATCGCATGTGTTCGATGGTGACATTGGCCCCAAACTCCCAATGATTGGGGCGTTCCGCAATATGTTCAATTTCTGTGATGTTGTGGATAAAGGCCATTGGCGCGATGTCGCGCATATCCTTATTTATCCATAACCCAACATCCGTCGCGCCCGCGATCAATGTTGTTTCGGGTTCTTCGGCTAGAATATTTGCCAATTCATCAGTTGTTGTGGGGAGTTTTGCATCAACAGATTGCGCAAGCGTCCTTAGATCGCTTTGATCGTCGTGAAACCATTTTGGCGATTTTGTTCCTTCACAGGCCTGTGCCGCACGAAAAATGGGTGCATACCCTGTGCAGCGACACAGATTGCCCGCCAATGTGACATCGTGATCGGTATCGTTATTTATCTGTGCGGCAACCATCGAAGTGACAAATCCAGGCGTGCAAAATCCACATTGGCTGCCATGGTGGTCGATCATGCATTGTTGCGCTGGGTGCGGGGCGTCAGGTGTTGAAATACCTTCGATCGTGCGCAATGCTTTATTTGCGATTTGGGGCAAGAATAAAATACATGCGTTGACCGCACGCGCACCGTTTTCGTCGACCACGATCACTGTGCAGGCGCCACAATCGCCTTCGTTGCATCCCTCTTTCGTTCCAGTCAGGCGTTTGTTAAGGCGCAACCAATCCAACACGGATGTCGTAGGTTCCACATCCTCAATGACTTGGGGCTCTCCATTCAGAAGAAACGATAATTTCATGAAACTTTTGCACCGCGGTACCGAATGCTCTTTATAATCCCACCTTCGATGCGGCGTAGAAAGTAGGAAGCCATTGATAAGACTTTAAGCCCGAGGGATAGTTTTTGGCAACAATTTTCTATTGCCGCTGGTGTCATTGGATCACTATAACCGTGGGACGACAGTTTTTATTCAGCGTAAGGCAACTTTGTTCAGCATGTCCCGGTTCATTCATTTACGCGTTCACACGGAATATTCGCTTCTTGAGGGCGCAATGCGTTTAAAAAAGCTGGCGGGTGTCTGCGCGGATATGGAAATGCCTGCAGTTGCAGTGACAGATACAAATAACCTATTCGCCGCGCTTGAGTTTTCGATCTACGCGGCGGATGCGGGTGTGCAACCCATTATCGGATGTCAATTCGACCTTGCCTTCGAAGATCCCCCAGCACCAGATAAACCAGCACCGTTGGCGCCGATTGTTTTGTTGGCACAAAGCGAAGTTGGGTACGAAAACCTGATGAAGCTGAACAGTTGTTTGTATGTCGATAAAGGTGGCGCGTTACCACAAATCACCTTTGAACAACTGAACCAGCATTCAGAGGATGTTATTTGCCTGACGGGCGGTGCGCTAGGACCTATTGGTGAAATTCTGCAACGTGGCGCCCGCGCAGCGGCGCAGGCAAAGTTGCAGCAGTTTTTGGATATCTTCCAAGATCGCTTGTACGTCGAGCTTCAGCGCCACCCAGGTGAAAATGGGCTGCCTGAAGCCGAACAAGCAACGGAGCGTGGTTTTATCGAACTGGCCTATGAAATGGATATTCCACTGGTCGCAACCAATGATGTGTATTTTCCAAATTCAAAGATGTACGAAGCGCACGACGCGCTGATTTGTATTGCAGAAGGCGCCTATGTCGATCAACAAACGCCGCGCCGTCGTCTAACAGCGCAGCACTACTTTAAATCGCCCCAAGAAATGGCAACGCTTTTCGCGGATTTGCCGGAGGCGTTGGAAAATACAGTCGAAATTGCCCAACGCTGTGCGTTTATGGCGTACCGTCGTGATCCAATTCTACCAAAATTTGCTGAGGATGAGGTTCAAGAATTGCGCCGTCAGGCCAAAGCGGGATTGGAAAATCGATTGGCCGTTATTCCCCATGCGACCAGTGTTGAGGAATATGAAAAACGCCTGGAATTTGAACTGGATATCATCGAGGGCATGGGATTCCCTGGGTATTTCCTAATTGTTGCGGACTTTATCAAATGGGCAAAGGACCATGACATTCCCGTGGGTCCGGGCCGTGGTTCGGGTGCGGGTTCGTTGGTTGCCTATGCATTGACGATCACGGATTTGGATCCCTTGCGTTATTCGCTTTTGTTCGAACGGTTTCTAAACCCTGAACGGGTTTCAATGCCGGACTTTGACATCGACTTCTGCATGGACCGCCGAGAAGAGGTAATCCAATACGTTCAGGAAAAATATGGCCGCGATAAAGTGGCCCAAATTATCACCTTTGGTGCGCTTTTATCTAAGGCCGCAGTGCGTGACATTGGGCGCGTTTTGCAAATGCCTTATGGCCAAGTTGACCGCCTGTCAAAAATGATCCCCGTTGAGGGTGTCAAACCTGTAAGCATTGAAAAAGCCCTGCAGGATGAGCCAAGGCTGAAAGAGGAAGC
>CAXACF010000364.1:0-2835 GCA_963967125.1 uncultured Rhodobacterales bacterium
GGTTATCCTTTTCCAGTTCTTATCGCGATCAATCCGCGAAGCGTTGGCGCCGCACTTAGGTTCAAATCAACCGACGCCCCAACCGCTTCAAGCGCGGATTTGTAAAGCGAACAGAGTGCTTCATCGCCAATAAGCGTGATTGGTAGGTGGTTCCACTGACGCTCCATTGCGGCGACTTCCTGACCGATCAGGATGCCAGATAAGCGTGCACGCAAAACCTTGGCATCAGTATCGTGAACAAGGTGTTGCGCGCGCAATCGAAACAATTGAGAGGACGCATCAGCAGGATTTTCAAAAGCGGATTTTACCGCATCGAGAAAATCGGATTGCGAAAAATCGTCGCCCGATACCGAATGTTTCAGAACCGAATTTCGGGATAAAAGAACATAGACTTCACCCGTCATAAACGTTTGAAATTCAATCACCTGACCATTTTGAACATGCACCCATTTTGAATGGGTCCCAGGCAAACAAATCAGGCCATTGTAATCGGGCGTTTGTTTCAGGAAACCTGCGATTTGTGTTTCTTCACCACGCATGACATCCGCAGGCTCAGGTTGTTTTATACCCGGCAGGATGCGCACCATAATTCGCGGATCTGCGGTATGGACTGTAACTGCTTGGTTCAGTGAGGGCATATCGCAGGGTGCGGTCAAATATCCTGCATCTTGCCAACCTTGCCGCGCACCTGCCATGCCGCACACCACAACTTCTGTGATAACGTCATCTGACAAGTGATGAGCGATATGCGATATCAATACGCCTTCATACTCTGACGCGGATAGGGTGCCCATGCCCATTTGAACTTTGGTTTCATCCAATACATTGCCCAATTGATCACAATGCCAGATGCGCAAGTTTGTTGTTCCCCAATCCACTGCAATCCAATTTGGGTTCACGACTGTTTCGGTCATGCTGCCGCTCCTTCTAGAACCCACATCCTGTCGGGAAAGTGATTGGGAAGATCAACACCATGTGCCATCAAAAATCCACCGCTTAATCTAAGCGTTCCAGTATCAAGAGCATTCGTGCCACGTGATGCGGCGGTTTTTTCATCGCGATTGACCAGCGTTACGTCATACATCGCGTTAGGGTTCAGGCCCGTCAGTTTAACAGAAGCAGGGCAGGACCACGCAGAAGTTTCAGCGCTGCCGATGAATGCTACAAATCTATCTTGTTCAGGCGCGACTTGAATTTCGGCAATGATTGCGGGGTCAGCAGGGGCTAATCGTTTGATATCTGCTTTATGCCGCCAGTCGCGGTTGTCTTTCCACCATTGCGTCACCTGTTTTAATTTGGCGCGTTCTGCATCTGTTAATTCGCGTGGATCCATTTCAAATCCCATATGACGCTGCGCGGCCACCCATGCACGAAACCCGATGTCGTGAATGCGTCCTGACGTATGGCATTCGCGGGGACCCACGTGGCTGCCTGTCACGGCCATTGGCAGGAAATGACTTGCCTCATGTTGCATGCGCAAACGTTCAGCGGCGTCATTGCTGTCGGATAACCACACGCGCTGGGTGTAATTCATAATCCCAAAATCAATACGTCCGCCTCCGGACGAACAGCTTTCGATTTCTACATTCGGATGTGCGTCACGCAAGCGTTCAAATAGGCTGTAGGTTCCATAGGTTTGCGCCGCATCTACATGGGGCAGCACACGATTGTGATCCCACTTGATGTAACTGACATCGTGATTGGACAGCACAGTAGAAATTTTGCCAAACAAATAATCACGGACATCCGCATTGGCCATATCCAAAACCAATTGGTTGCGCCCAAGCAATTGGTCCAACGGTCCCAAAACCCATTCGGGGTGTCGGCGGTAAAGGTCGGAATTTGGGTTAATCATCTCAGGTTCAAACCAAATTCCAAAGCTCATCCCATGTTCATGCACTTTGGCAATCAAAGGCGTCAGGCCATTTGGGTATTTTCGCGGATCGATGTCCCAATCCCCCAACGATTGTGTGTCATCATCACGGGTGCCAAACCAACCATCGTCCAACACGAACCTCTCGGCCCCAATGTCAGCGGCGTGTTTGATAATCTCTGCCAAAGTGGCTGGCGAATGATCGAAATAGATCGCCTCCCAACAATTGTAATGGACGGGGCGGGGTAGTGATCCATCGGTCCATGTCACGATTTTGTCGCGCAAATGGCGTTGATAATTTACGGATAACCCATTCAAACCGTTTTCCGAAAAACTAACGAACAGGGGCGCCGTTTCGATATGTCGTGTTGGTTTGGGGTGCGCATCAAATGCATGCCCAAATTGAACTTGGCGGCGACCATCGGGCAATTCCTCGGCAATCATGCTGTGCCCACCTGACCATCCATAATGCCACGCATATGCAGATCCATGATTGTCGTCACATCCAGCCTCTGGCACGATCAGCGCGGGAAAATGTTCATGTCCCGTGCGTCCTGTTTGATTATTGCGCAGGCGCGCGCCAACGGACCAATCCGTGTCTTGTTTGTGAAATTCGCGGCACCAGTGCCCCGAAAAATCAATCATGGTTTTTGCGTTTTGTGGGGCGGGCAAAACGGGGGCTGCGAACCAATCCACCAAGATTTCGGTTTCTGAAGACAAAGAGGCCGATATTTCGACAATATCAGTTTCGGAATGCAGCAAAAAGCGGGCCTGATACGTCAAACCATGCGCCTTGTCCTTGTAGTCCAAGATCAACGCATCGGATGATTGTTCGGCATTTACGAAAACAAATTGTGGCTCAATCCGTTCACCCGTTGCAGCGCGTATGCGCAGTCCAGGGTGTCCTGCAAAGGTTTTGGAAATTTCAGGACAGATAGAGAGCGATGGAACGCCATCCAACA
>CAXACF010000365.1:0-2834 GCA_963967125.1 uncultured Rhodobacterales bacterium
TCTTTATGATTAATGTGCTTCGATTGAGTTGGGCCGCATCTTTGGCTGTGGCGCTCGCCAACTGTTCAGAGGTTGTACAGACGGTAGACCTGACTGTTTCGACCGATGATAATTCTGCCCAAGAAGCATTCAATGTTGTTGAAAAGACACTGACTCTCGCAGAAGCACGGGCGCAAAAGCGTGCACCTTATCCCCGCCGTGTCATCCAATCGGGTCGTGGCGCTGTAGCAGGTCCGATTGCAGAAGGATCATTAACATCGGCCTCCTTCCCGCGATCTGCAAAAGCGGCGCCTTATCGCATCGGAGCAGGCGATCGTGTGAATTTTACGCGATTAATTGATAATCAGAATACAACACTTCAGAACTCAGTTAATTGGCCAGATCCGACCCAAAATAATCAGTATAAAATTGGGATCGGCGATGAACTCGCGTTAGTTCAGATTAACGAAGGATCGGCAGCACAAAACAGTTCGCAAATTGCAATAACGCGTCAGTTAGAGGATCAAAGTACAACTGGAAACGCCGCCAGTTTCGCACCCGCTGGTGTTATCAAAACCACGGGTAGAATTGGTTCCGACGGCAGTGTTCTTCTTTTGGAAGTTGGCCGTCTCAATGCTTTGGGGAAAACACTCAGCCAACTAAGGGGCGAGGTTCGTAATATACTTATCCGAAACGGACTTTCTCCAAAATTTCAGCTGGATATTGTTAATTTTGCCTCACAACGCGCCTATATGACACTCAATGCCGCCGCAACTGCGACTGATGGGCCAGGTGGACGGGTACTGACGTTAACAGAACAACCAATCACCCTGCGTGAGGTATTATCGCAGGCCGGTATTGGGTTATCCCCACGCACGCAAACAAAGATTGAATTGCAACGTGATGGTCAATCCTATGTCATGGATTTGGCGCATATCTATAGCAATGGATCACCCGAGATCATCATTCAGGATCGCGACCATATTTTTGTCGAGGACGGCATTTCACAAACGGTCGGGACCACGGCATTGGTTGGCCAAGATGGATTTGTCGTATTAGAGGGGATTGGCAAAATCAACGTCGCAGGTAAAACCGTTGATCAGGTGAGCCAAGAGATTAAAAGCGCCTTGGCCAATACATCCGCCACAGGTACAGATTTCCAGATTGAGGTTGTTGAATTTGCCTCCCAACGCGCACTGATCAGCATACCGGGCGCTGTTGGGGAACAGCGAGGAACGCAAACCACCACTGGCATAAATGTGGGCAACGCATCTGGCGCAATCGTGCCGATCACAAACATTCCCATCACATTGGAAGAGGCGCTGACCGAACGAGGCGTGACACTAGACGGACAATACATCACCCGCATCGCATTGCAGCGTGCGGGACGCAAATATAGCTTTACCTTACGCGATTTGCTCGAAACCACGTCGGCGCGCGTTTATTTACAGGGTGGCGATCGTGTTACGGTAGAACGCCTCGGATACAAATCGAACAAGGTGTTCGTTCTGGGTGGTGTGACCCCGACAATCGTGAATATTGATCCTGAAATTCGTCAAACACTGGCGGATATCCTATTCACATCCGATGGGGTTCTAAGCGCGCCTGGCGCAAATAGATCAGAGGTTTATTTGCTGCGCGGTACCGACCCTGTGGTTGCCTATCATTTGGATGCGCAAAGCCCCACGCGTTTGATCGTGGCCGATGCAATGGAACTGCGCCCCAACGACATACTCTATGTTGCTGAACAGCCGATTGTATCGTTTAACCGCACCTTGGCAACGATCACACCACTGCGCGCTGTGTTGCAGGAAATCGGAAATGAGCTGAATTAAGGGGGCGGTTCAATTTGAAGGGATACGCCAAATTGAACCGCAACGAACCTGGTTAAAAAGCTACTCACGGGACCTCGGTTCGCAAACTCATCTTAGCTTTAGAACCGTTATTGCAGCGTTAATCTAAGGTTAACTTTTCATCAAATATGCGTTTTTCCGCAAAATTTTGAGATTTTATGGCGATTTTCATGGTTAAATAGGCATGCGCCTGCGTCATTGCGGTTTCTGATCTGTCCTGAACATCCGTTATAAGATTCGCAAAATATGGCAAGGTTTGATCGCGACAGTCGATGTAGGTGTTCTGATCGCGGTTCACCAAATAAAGGTTATCGGTGCGGTGCGGCTGCCCGATATCGGTATATTTGCGAACCTCAATCGATCCTTCTGTGCCCAAAATAAATAGTCGGCCATCACCCCATGTCGGCAATCCATCTGGCGTGAACCAATCAAGACGCAGATACCCATGTCCCCCATCCCCCATCAGGGTCATTTCCCCATAATCCTGAAACCCAGGCTCATCAGGCAAGGATGTATTTTCGACGTGGGCATGGGCGATTTGAACATCTTTTGATCCTGTAAAATGCAAAAACTGATCCACTTGATGCGATCCAATATCGCATAAAATGCCGCCATAGCGTTCGCGTTCAAAATACCAACGTGGGCGGGTTTTCAAATTTTGTTTATGTGGGGCAAGGGTGACAACCTGAACAACGCGCCCAATGTCACCTTGGCGCACCAATTCAGCGGCCTTTGTTACGGCGCGCACCTCAAATCGTTCGGAAAAATTGACGGACCAAATGCGTCCTGTTCTTTCTTGTGTCGCCTTAATCGCTGCCAACTGCTCCAAGGTTGTGCACCCGGGTTTATCCACCATCACATCTTTGCCTGCTTCCATCGCCTCAATCGCCAGCGCCGCGCGATCAGCAGGAACAGCGGAAATCAGGATCATATCAATGTTCGGGTCGTCTAAAATGCGGCGACGGTCCTGCATTTTTTGGACCTGTGGAAAAACCTGATTAA
>CAXACF010000366.1:0-2826 GCA_963967125.1 uncultured Rhodobacterales bacterium
GGGCTTCATCCGCTGCATCGGGAAGCGCAGACAGAACGCGCCAGTTGTAAAAAACCTGCAATGCATCTGCATGGATAATCGTACCGCCAAAGCGCTCCGCACAGTCCAAGGCCAGCGCCGATTTACCAGAGGCCGTGGGGCCCGCAATCAGTATGGGGGTGTGGCTTGGCGCATCTTCAATTGCAGACCATAAAAATTCACCTGTCATGTTTGTTTACCCCGCGTGAGGTGGCGAAAATTTGGTAAGTTTTTGTGTATTTGCATTTGTTGCATTGAAACTGCTGCGCTTTTCGGACATTTTGTGCGCAATTTTATCGGCAAACCGCAGGAGTGCAATATGTCAGACCAGCCCGCCCCAAAAGCAGCCTTTAAACGCGTAATGCTAAAAATTTCGGGTGAGGCGTTGATGGGGGATCAGGGATTTGGTTTGCACCCCCCAACGGTGGAACGCATCGCCAAAGAGGTCAAAACCGTACACGACATGGGCGTGGAAATCTGCATGGTGATCGGTGGTGGCAATATTTTCCGCGGTCTATCAGGTAGCGCCCAAGGGATGGAGCGTACGACAGCCGATTACATGGGGATGTTGGCCACCGTGATGAACGCATTGGGTATGCAAAGCGCGCTTGAAGGGTTGGGCGTATTCACCCGGGTGATTAGTGCGATCCCTATGGATCAGGTCTGTGAACCCTACATCCGCCGCCGCGCCGTGCGACATTTGGAAAAGAAGCGCGTGTGTATTTTTGCGGCAGGCACAGGAAATCCTTATTTTACCACCGATACCGCGTCTGCCCTACGTGCCAGTGAAATGGCCTGCGAAGCGGTGTTTATGGGCAAACAAGTTGATGGCATTTACGACAGTGATCCGAAAACAAACCCCGATGCCGTACGTTTTGATCACATCACCTATAACGATGTTTTGCAAAAAAACCTCAAGGTGATGGACGCAAGCGCAATTGCCCTTATGCGGGACAACAAAATGCCACTGATCGTGTTTTCATTGGATGAGCCTGGGGGCTTCCGTGGAATTTTGGCGGGTGAAGGAACCTATACAAGAGTGACCGATTAAAGATATAGTCGGGTAAAGAAGAGCAACACATAACTAAAAGGGCAACGTAAATGTCTGATGAGTTTTTTCTAGATACGGATGATCTTCAGCGTCGCATGGACGGTGCGATGGGCGCGTTGAAGACCGAATTTGCATCCTTGCGCACAGGGCGTGCATCGGCGTCAATGTTGGAGCCAATCACCGTTGAGGCCTATGGCCAGCGCACACCAATCAATCAGGTGGGCACTGTCAACGTGCCTGAACCGCGGATGGTGACCGTAAATGTGTGGGACAAATCAATGGTTAATGCCGTTGAAAAGGCGATCCGTGAAAGTGGGTTGGGCATTAACCCGCAGCTAAATGGCACAATCATCATGTTGCCAATCCCCGAATTGAACGAAGAACGTCGTCGTGAATTAACCCGTGTTGCGGCGCAATACGCTGAAAGCGCACGTGTTTCGATCCGCAACATTCGCCGCGATGGCATGGATCAGGTGAAAAAGGCAAAAGCAGACGGAATTTCCGAAGATGATCAAAAATTCTGGGAAAGCGAAGTCCAAGATTTGACAGATACATCAATCAAAGCTGTCGATGCTGCATTAGAAGCCAAACAAGCAGAAATTATGCAAGTGTAACGGATGGCCAAAGACACAGATAACGACCCAACACCGCGTCACGTTGCGATCATCATGGATGGCAACGGGCGCTGGGCCAGGGCGCGGGGTAGGCCACGATTGTTTGGCCACCACGCAGGGGCGCGAAGGGTGCGAGAGATTGTTGAAAGTTGCCCAGATTTAGGGGTGAAATATTTAACCATCTTCGCATTTTCGACGGAAAACTGGAAACGCACCCAAGTTGAAGTTTCTGGTTTGATGGCATTGTTTAAAAAATATTTATTAACGGAAATTAGAGACCTATGCGACAACGGCGTGCGCGTTCGCTTTATCGGTGACAGAATACGGCTTGAACCCGCGCTTGTATCCCTCATGAACGAATTAGAAGAGATCACAAAAGACAATTCAACAGTGAACCTGACAGTTGCGTTGAATTATGGTGGTCGTGACGAAGTGTTTCGCGCAACCAAACGTTTGGCGCAGGATGTCGCAGATGGAAAATTATCTCCTGACGCGATACATGAAGAAACACTACCTAAGTATCTGGATACACACTTTTTACCAGATCCAGATTTGGTTATCCGCACATCGGGAGAGGCACGGATTTCTGGATTTTTGCTTTGGCAATCTGCTTACGCGGAATACGAATTTATTGATACACTATGGCCTGATTTTACCCCAGACATCTTTGAACATGTTTTGCGCAATTATGGCAAACGTGAACGACGTTTTGGGGCGGTTATTGCATGAGTGACACATCAAAGTTCGCGGATTTAAAAACCCGTTTTCTCTCCGCAATCGTGATGGTGGCAGTCGGCGCCACAGCGCTTTGGTTTGGCGGGTGGATATTTACCCTATTGATTGTTGCGGCGGTGTTCGCAATGCATTGGGAAATGGGCCGCATGTTGACGCCCTTATCCATGCAGGCGCATTGGTTTTCTGCGGTAACATCAGCGATTGCGTTGATCTGGGTCCTTACCACCGACAGCGTGACAGAACAGATCGTGGTGATCATCATCGCAACCCTGTTGCAGCGGGTCTATTTTCATACAGTGGACACACTGGGGACGCTGGTATCCTTGGGCATTATGATCGGCGCCCTGCTTTTGATCCCGCCCGGCGCCGATCCAGTTCCGCGTCATCCACGTTGAGTTGGAGCAGCAG
>CAXACF010000367.1:0-2817 GCA_963967125.1 uncultured Rhodobacterales bacterium
CCCTTGGCGAAATGGGTTGCCGAAATTGATCGTACCGATCGGATACCAGAATATATTTCGCATGCGTTTCATGTGGCCCAAGCTGGACGTCCTGGGCCCGTTGTTCTGGCCTTGCCAGAGGATATGCTATCGGGACAGGCCGATGTTGCCGATGTGATGCAACCTGCAAAACCAGCGGAACAAACGGTTGCGCCCTCGGCTGTTCAAGGAGTTTTGGACGATCTGGCCGCCGCAAAGAACCCAATGATGATTGTGGGTGGTCCAAAATGGTCCGCGGAATGTGCTGCGTTGTTGGCAGATTTTGCAAACGCTACGGGTTTGCCAATTGGCACATCCTTCCGCAGTCAGGACTATATCGACAATCGTCATCCAAATTTTATCGGCGATGTTGGGATTGGACCAAATCCTGATCTGGCAAAACGCATTGATGATGCAGATGTTTTGTTGGTTCTGGGCGCACGGTTGGGGGAAATGACCACGGGCGGATATGCCATGTTAACGCCCCCCCAAACAAAGCAACGTTTGATACATGTACATGCCAACGCTGATGAAATTGGCCGCGTTTATGTTGCTGATCGCGGTGTTTGCTGCGATCCGAAGGCGTTTTTGCAAACTGCACTGGATTTGGTGCAAGGTCCGCTGACTTCGCCCCCAACGGTAGAACGTGCATCTTATGAAGCATGGCAAACCCCTTTTGCCACACCCGGGGACGTGAAGATGGAGCAGGTGATCACGCACCTCAGCTCGGTCATGCCCGAGGATGCGATTGTCACAAATGGCGCTGGGAATTATGCGGCGTGGTTGCATCGGTATTACCGGTACAAATCCTACCGTACCCAACTGGCCCCAACGTCAGGGTCCATGGGCTACGGACTTCCTGCGGCGGTGGCCGCAAAACTGGAGCACCCTGAGCAAGAGGTTGTGTGCCTTGCGGGTGATGGGTGTTTTCAAATGTGCATGCAGGAATTTGGCACGGCCGTTCAGTATGGCGCCAATATCATTGTGATCGTCTCAAACAATGGCGTTTACGGAACAATCCGAATGCATCAACAACGCCACTATCCCGATCGTCCATCGGGTACAGATATGATCAATCCTGATTTTGCAGCATTGGCCGCAGCCTATGGCGCATATGGTGAGAGGGTGGTGACATCGGCAGAGTTTCCTGCAGCATTGGCGCGCGCACGCGCATCGGGAAAACCTGCAATCATCGAGTTAAAAACGGATCCTGCCGCCGTTTCGCATCGCACGCCTGCCTAGGCGTGCGCTTTATGTGCTTGGCTTGACAGCGTCTGGATGCGCCGCCTGAAATGCAGGGTGTGCGGCGCAGTTTTCGGCAATTCGCGTGATATTCGTATGCGAACTGACATCCACGCCCCAACGGTCCGCATTATAAAGCTGCGGCATGATGCAGATGTCGATAAGTCCTGGTGCATCGCCATGCGCAAAGGTGGTTTGTGGACGCTGGTTAAGCATGGTTTCAACTGCGGCTATACCGGGCGCAATAAACCGTTGCATCCATTCAACACGGGTTTCGTCCCGTCCTGATTGTTGCACCGCATAGGCCGCGACCGAAACATTGCAAACGGGATGAATGTCGACTGCAATGGCATGGGCAATCGCACGCTCCTGTGCCGCTGAAACGGGATCGGATGAGATCAATTCCATATCACGTGTATCATTTAGATATTCTAAAATAGCGAGAGATTGGGTCATGGAATGCCCATCAATTTCCAACACAGGCACCAAGCCCTGTGGGTTGCGGTTTAAATAGGCCTCTGTCTTATGTTCGCCCTTTAACAGATCAACGGAAACAGATTGATACGAAATCCCCGCAAGGTTCATCGCAATCCGCAACCGATAGGCTGCAGAGGAACGCCAGTAATCATAAAGAACCGCATCCGTCATGATGCCTGCCCAGCAATTTTTGCGGCATCCAGCGCTTGTTCCAATATGTTCATGTCCCCAATGTGATTGGACAGGACCAAGATTAGGCGTGCGTTTAACGCATCACTTTGCTCTTTGCTTAATCCCTCATGCGCGTTCAGAAGTTTTTCGTAAAAATCGTCGCCATTGGGGATATTGGGGTTCAGGATTAGGGTGCTCATTGTGTTTTCCCCAATGCGGTCGCCAAAGCCATTTGCACGCGTGCTGCGTCGTACTCGGACCATCGCGCAACGATGTGTTGGTCAGGACGAATGAGATAGACCGCGCGTTCGGCCGTGCCAAGGAAACGGTCGCCAAGCGTTTTGTTTGTGTCTGATGTTACGCTCAGCTCTAGTTGGGCAATTTCGATGCCCTCAACCTCTTGGGGCGTTGGCGCATCGGTGTTCAGCGTCATCAATGTGAATCCCCCACCCAGTTTGGACAGCAAAAATCCATTGTCCAAGGGCGCATCAGGGCAGGGCATGCCCGGTTGACTGCGCGCAGGGCCGCCCGCCAAGGCATCTTCCCCTGTAAGGCTGTGTCCGACATAGTTGCACGGCATCGACAAACGACCAGAGTTCACCAATGGGCGGGCAAAGGCATGATGTTCGGAAAGGTCCAAAACAGCATTTCTAAACACGCGGCTGATGTCAGATTTCGGTGTAATGAAATCCGTCGAACGCGTCGAATTCATGATGTTTTCGTCGGCACCATGAATGCGTTCATCATCATAGCTATCCAGCAAGGTGTCGGGGGCAAGCCCTTTGATTACATGGGCCAATTTCCAGCTCAGATTGTCGACATCTTGCAATCCACTATTTGCGCCACGCGCGCCAAATGGGGACACCTGATGCGCGCTATCGCCTGCAAAGATCACATTGCCATGGCGGA
>CAXACF010000368.1:0-2777 GCA_963967125.1 uncultured Rhodobacterales bacterium
ATCATGGCCGCCTGCGGTCAGTTGAAATCTGCAACCGAACGGGCGCGCAAATCTAAAAAAGCTATCGAGGCCGAAGCAGGCCTCTGATCCTGCGGGATGGTGGGCGGGGCGATGTGCATGGCACGAGCGTCGCACCGCCAGCACGCAAAAATACCGACACAATACCGACGTGAAACAGATACCGCTTTTTACGGCTCTAATCGCGCCCGTCCGCCCCAACCCAGCGCAAAAATCTCGGCTCCCTCAATCACGATCGGGGTCAATTCCCGCCCATAGGCCGCGCCCCCATCAATATTCACGCGATTGCCGTAATGCATTATATTTTGCACCGGTGTATGACCATGAACGATCAAATAATCATGATCATCTTGATAATCGTGGAATTCTTTTCTGATCCACAACAAATCTGTTTCTGTTTGCGCGTTCAACGGAATTTCGG
Source organism: uncultured Rhodobacterales bacterium (assembly GCA_963967125.1). GTDB lineage: Bacteria > Pseudomonadota > Alphaproteobacteria > Rhodobacterales > Rhodobacteraceae > HIMB11. The sequence goes on from CAXACF010000368.1 coordinate 440, forward strand.
GCCGAATGCCCGCATGCACAAATAAGGTTCCATCGATCAGATGATGAGTCTTTAAACCCTGTAAAAACGCAATATGCGCAGCAGGCACGCGCTCAAGGGCTTGGGCGTGAATCTGATAGGTGCGCGAAACACCCCGTTCAATTTCAATACCATAGGATTCGAGTGTGGATACCCCACCAATGCGATCATTGAACCAATCCATCCCCAACAACAAATGCGGATCATGCTGTGGCGGCGATTGTAGGAACAACTCAAACATGCGGTCATGATTGCCCTTAAGTGTGACCCAATTCTTGCCTGATGTTTGACCATCAATAATTCTCTGAATGACACCCTGACTTTCTGCGCCACGGTCCACATAATCCCCAACAAACACAACCGTTGCGTCCGCGCCACCGTCCGCGTGAATACGCCCTAGTGCTTCATCCAGTTTATCCAGATGCCCGTGGATATCACCGATTGCATAAATTGGGGTCATGTCCTGCTCCAACAAAAAGGCCGCCCTAATCAGGACGGCCATATATTCGCATATTTACAATGCCTTACCCCATCCGACGCTTGCGCGCCGCCAAGAGTTTTAGACGCAACGCATTCAGGTGAATAAACCCTGCTGCATCCTTTTGATCATAGGCGCCTGCATCCTCCTCAAAGGTCACATGTGCCTCGGAATACAAGCTATAATCGGACCAACGGCCAATCGTGCGCACGGATCCTTTATACAGTTTCAACCGCACAGTACCTGTCACTTGTTCTTGTGATTTGTCGATCAATGCCTGCAACATTTCACGCTCTGGCGAATACCAGAAACCGTTATAGATCAGCTCTGCATATTTTGGCATCAACTCATCTTTTAGATGTGCGGCCCCGCGATCCAATGTGATCTGTTCGATACCACGGTGTGCTTCCAATAGGATGGTGCCACCTGGTGTTTCGTAAATACCGCGCGACTTCATCCCAACGAAACGACCCTCAACCAAATCCAAACGGCCGATCCCGTGCTTGCCGCCGTATTCGTTTAGTTTTGTTAGGATGGTTGCGGGTGACATCTCTTCACCGTTGATCGCAACGGCATCGCCTGCCTTAAATGTCACTTCAATCACTTCGGCTGTATCGGGTGCATCCTCTGGGTGAACCGTGCGTTGATACACATAATCAGGTGCTTCAACTGCTGGATCTTCCAACACCTTACCCTCAGATGAGGTGTGTAACAGGTTCGCATCAACGCTGAACGGCGCTTCGCCGCGTTTATCCTTTGCAATCGGAATTTGGTGTTCCTCGGCAAACCCAATCAGTTTGGTACGGCTGGACAAATCCCATTCGCGCCATGGTGCAATTACCTTGATATCTGGGTTCAACGCATAGGCCGCCAATTCAAAACGCACCTGATCGTTGCCTTTGCCTGTCGCGCCGTGGGCTACCGCATCCGCACCTGTTTCCGCGGCAATTTCAACCAAACGTTTGGAAATCAATGGCCGCGCGATTGAGGTACCAAGCAGGTACAACCCCTCGTACAGCGCATTCGCGCGGAACATTGGGAACACAAAATCACGCACAAATTCTTCGCGCACATCTTCGATGTAAATATTTTCTGCCTTGATCCCAAGCAATTCGGCCTTTTGGCGCGCGGGCTCAAGCTCTTCTCCCTGACCCAGGTCGGCGGTAAAGGTCACAACCTCACAACCATATTCAGTTTGAAGCCATTTCAGGATGATAGATGTATCAAGGCCGCCAGAATAGGCCAGTACTACTTTCTTAGGCGCGGACATTCAGATTCCCCTTTTTCAATTGGCAAGGGCACTAACGGTTTTTCAATCTGGGGGCAAGTCATAGCGCCCAAAATCAAACGAAATCGCACTGATGTTTCCAAAGTATGCCAAAGTATATCCTTGCATGGACCGCGGGCCTGCGCCAAAGCTATATTCATGACGAATTTTCAAGATATGGCTCAGGCGGCCGAGGCAGCAATGCGGGGTGTCTTTCCCGAAACGCCGCTGCAAAAAAATGAACATCTTTCGGCGATGTATGACGCTGAAATCTGGCTAAAGCGTGAGGATCTAAGTCCTGTGCGCTCTTACAAACTGCGCGGTGCTTTTAATGCGATGCGCAAGGTTGCGGGTGAAACGCACTTTGTTTGCGCCAGTGCGGGAAACCATGCGCAGGGTGTGGCGTATATGTGCCGCCATATGAATGTACAGGGCACGATTTTCATGCCCGTCACCACCCCGCAGCAAAAGATACAAAAGACCAAAATGTTTGGCGGCAATAATATCGAGGTGCGCCTGATTGGTGACTATTTCGATGATTGTTTGCGCGCGGCCCAATCCCATTGCGCCGAAGC
>CAXACF010000369.1:0-2774 GCA_963967125.1 uncultured Rhodobacterales bacterium
TCATGTGGCGCTGACAAGAAAATATTGGTCCTTCGCGCCACACTTGGTCTGAATTTTGACAAAGAGGTTAACGGAACGTTAACCTCTTCAAATGCGGTTCCGGGTGGGCGCAGGTCTTAAGTCAGGCGGCCGTGGCAATGCTTGAATTTTTTGCCTGAACCGCAAGGGCAAGGTTCATTGCGGCCTGTTTGCTCCCAGCCCTCGGGCAGTTCAGATACATCCAACGCTTCAGCTTCTTGTTCGGCTGCAACTTGCTGTGCGCCTTGTGCTTGAATTTGCTGCGCCAACATTTGTTGCATCATTGCTTGCCGCTCTTCTTCTGTCAGTGGACGTACACGACCTATTTGTTGTGTCACATCAACACGTAATCCATTCAACAGTGATTCAAACAGCTGGAACGCTTCATTCTTGTATTCGTTCAATGGATCGCGCTGCGCGTATCCTCGGAAACTAACAACGCTTCGCAAATGTTCCAACATCAACAAATGTTCGCGCCATTTACTATCAATTGTGCTGAGCAATACTTGGCGTTGGACTTGGGCAAAGCTTTCTGCACCAAAGGCCTCTTGCTTTTCTGCAAGCTGCTTGTCTGCGGCTTCCTCAATACGTTCGCGCAACACATCATCGTCAACACCCTCTTCTGCTGCCCATGCAATCACAGGCACGTCCAGATTTAGGTGTTCAATGACAGCAGCGTATAACCCTTCTGTGTCCCACTGGTCGGCATATGAGCGAGGCGGCATGTATGTTTCGATCAGATCGTCAATCACATCGTTGCGCATATCAACAATGATTTCGTTCAGATCTTCGGACTGCATGATATCCAAGCGTTGTTCGAAAATCGCTTTACGCTGATCATTCATGACATCGTCAAATTTCAAGAGCTGTTTGCGGATATCAAAGTTACGGCCTTCAACCTTCGCCTGCGCGCGTTCTAGCGATTTGTTCACCCATGGGTGTTCAATGGCTTCGCCCTCTTGCATACCCAACGTACCCAAGATTTTATCAAGGCGTTCAGAGCCAAAGATGCGCATTAGGTCGTCATCAAGGCTTAGGAAGAATGATGAACGGCCCGGATCGCCCTGACGGCCGGATCGACCACGTAACTGATTATCAATTCGGCGGCTTTCGTGGCGTTCGGTGGCCAAAACAAACAAACCGCCTGCATCTTTGACCGCTTGTTCATCCGTTTTGTGCGCTTCTTCGATTTGTGCACGAATTTCGTCTGGGTTTCCGTTTGGGTTTGCGGCGATGGCGTCCATGATTTTGAATTCGACATTGCCGCCCAGTTTGATGTCAGTACCACGGCCTGCCATATTGGTCGCGATTGTGACGGCACCCAATTTGCCCGCATCCGCAACAATTTGTGCTTCTTGTTCGTGCTGACGTGCATTTAGAACGTTATGTTTAATTCCCGCATTTGTCAGTTGCTGGGATAACAATTCTGATTTTTCAATTGATGTTGTGCCAACCAAAATTGGCTGACCCTTTGCGTTGGCCTCTTTGATCGTTGTGACAATGGCATCATACTTTTCTTGGGTTGTACGATACACTTTGTCATCTTCGTCAAGTCGTGCAATCGGGCGATTTGTTGGGATTTCTACAACGCCAAGTTTATAGATTTCCATAAATTCTTCTGCTTCCGTTGCAGCCGTTCCTGTCATGCCCCCCAATTTGTCGTAAAGACGGAAGTAGTTCTGGAACGTAACGCTGGCCAACGTAACATTTTCGGGCTGGATTTGACATCCCTCTTTGGCTTCGATCGCTTGGTGCAGGCCATCAGATAAACGGCGTCCTGCCATCATGCGCCCTGTGAATTCGTCGATCAAAACCACCTGACCGTCGCGCACGATGTAATCTTTGTCTCGGGTAAACAGTTTGAACGCACGCAAGCCTTGGTTCACGTGATGGACGATTGTGGTGCTTTCTGGATCATAAAGTGACTGACCCTCTGGTAGCACGCCATGCAGTTGAAGGATTTCTTCAAGGAAATCGTTGCCTTCATCTGTGAAACTTACATTTCGTGTCTTTTCGTCTAACGTGTAGTGTTCGTCTTTTAGCTCTGGGATCAACTGATTGATCTTGATGTAGAGGTCCGAGCGATCTTGGGACGGGCCTGAAATGATCAACGGTGTTCGCGCCTCATCTACCAGGATGCTGTCCACCTCGTCGACGATTGCAAAATGATGGTCGCGTTGTGCCATTTCCTCGATGCTGCCGCGCATGTTGTCGCGCAAATAATCGAACCCTAATTCGTTGTTGGTGGCGTAGGTTACATCACACGCATAGGCAGCTGATTTTTCCGCCTCTTCTTGCTGTGGATAAACGACACCTGTCGTCATCCCAAGGGCGGTAAACACATTTGACATCCAGTCTGCGTCACGCTTTGCTAGATAGTCGTTTACGGTTACCACGTGCACGCCGCGTCCGGTCAGGGCATTCAAATAGGCAGGGAAGGTCGCAACCAATGTTTTACCTTCACCCGTTTTCATTTCCGCAATGTTTCCGCGGTGTAGGAAAATACCACCGATCAACTGGACATCAAACGCGCGCAGCCCTAGTGCACGCTTAGCGCCCTCACGACAGTTTGCAAATGCCTCTGGTAATAGCGCGTCAAGCGTTTCACCATTTTCATAACGTGATTTGAATTCGGCGGTTTTTTCTACCAATTGCGCGTCGCTTAGGGCCTCGAACTCGGGTTCCAATGCGTTGATTTTTTCGATCAACGGACGAACAGATTTAACTTTGCGGTCGTTTTGGGTGCCAAACACCTT
>CAXACF010000370.1:0-2754 GCA_963967125.1 uncultured Rhodobacterales bacterium
CAGCCGATTTTCAATTTGAAATCGTTGGCGTGTATTCTGATTATGGTAATCCTTCAGGGCAGGCATTTATAAATTATGAGATATTTGAAAAACGCTATCCAGACATCACGCCACTACGGTTCGCCCTAAACGCAGATAATCCATCATATCTACGCGACAAGATTGTTGCCGGGTTTGGATTGCCACGTGACAACACAATTAATCAACAAGAGGTCAAAGCCTTTTCGATGCAAGTGTTCGAGCAGACATTTTTGATCACCAACGCGTTGAACGTTTTGACCTTGGGCGTTGCTGGGTTTGCATTATGGGCATCGCTGACTACGGTGTCTGGAATGCGTTTGCCGCAATTGGCCCCAGTTTGGGCGCTTGGGTTTACCCGTAAAAGTATTTCGGTGATTGAAATGAGCCGCTCATTGCTTCTTGCGGCTTTGACCGCGGTATTGGCGATCCCGATTGGGCTTGGGCTTGCTTGGATTTTGCTTGCTATTGTCAATGTTCGGGCTTTTGGATGGCGATTGCCTATGGAATTATTCCCTTGGGACTGGGTTCAGTTATTTATTTGGGCGTTCGTGGCAGCAGCGCTTGCTGCGGCAATGCCAATGCGAAAGTTGATGAAGCTGCCACCGTCAGATTTGTTAAAGGTATTCGCAAATGAACGTTAAGGTAATTTTTCTGATTTTGTCGTCAGTGATCTATGCGAATGGTGTTGGTGCACAGGGGTTTGCAGGTTTGGGTCAATCGGCCGATGGCTATGCTTTACCTGCGTCGGATTACGCGTTCACGTTTCCCGATGATCACGGGGCACATAATGATTATCGTATTGAATGGTGGTATTTAACAGCCATTCTTGATGGAGATGACGGTCAGAATTATGGCGTGCAATGGACCTTGTTTCGCACATCCTTGGATCCCGATGGAACTTCGCAAGTTTGGATGGGGAACGCGGGCATTACCACGCCCGATAAGCACTTTACAGGCGAAAGACTTGCTCGCGGAGGAATAGGGCAAGCGGGCGTCACCACCGAACCCTTTGCTGCGTGGATTGATGATTGGGGCATGGTAAGTAAGGCGGGGTTAGGCGATCCACTTGACACTTTGGAATTAACTGCAACCTTGCCAAATGCGTCCTACACTCTTGATCTGAATGCAAACGGACCAATGATCTTTCATGGCGACAATGGATATTCAGAGAAATCAAACAGTGGACAGGCCAGCCATTATTATTCTCAGCCGTTTTACCAGGTTCGGGGCACATTAAATTTGCCCAATGGGGATGTTGTGGTCACCGGACTGGGATGGTTGGATCGTGAATGGTCCTCTCAGCCACTTGATGCAGATCAACTAGGTTGGGATTGGTTTTCATTGCATTTTGACAGTGGTGAGCGTTTGATGGGGTTTGGACTTCGCGATGCGAATGGACAATCATTTTCATATGCAAGTTGGATAACTGCAGATGGGGACGTAACACCGTCAAATGATTTGCGCATAACACCGCTACGATGGGCAAATATTGCTGATCGTGTGGTGCCAGTGGATTGGCGATTGGAATTGCCATCACAAAGTTTGGATATCACAACGAACGCCCTGAACGACGACAGTTGGCAATCAACCTTATTTCCGTATTGGGAAGGCCCCGTCTTTGCCACAGGAACGCATCAAGGGCGGGGGTATTTGGAAATGACTGGATATTAACCAGCATGGTAGGAAAAAATCTTGTGCTATTGAATGAATCTGGTTGTTCGTAAAATGGGCACTACACGTTTTATCCGTAGCGATTAAATTTGTTGAACCCTAAAAGATTAGTTATTGAACAATTCTGGATTGATCTAAGTTCACTGGTATCAATGTGGATAAACTGCGATGTATCGCTTACTTACACTCATTCTATGCTTTTTCATGTCAGGATGCGTCGATAAAATGGACTACGCAAACTCTCCGAACTTTAATGTACAAAAACAACGGTTTCAGCATCCTGCAGGTGATCCAAGTGATAAGTCTGTTGCAGATCTGTTTAAGATGATGAGAGAGTTTTCTAATCGCTCAAACGATCAATCAGAGAAGCAAGGGTTCCCTGTAACGTACTCTGATCATGCCACGCTATCCGCATTTTCCGAAAGTGTGATATGGATTGGCCAGTCAAGTATATTGTTGAACCACAATGATGTTACGATTTTGACAGATCCGCATTTTTCAGGCCGCGCATCACCGGTTGGTTTTGCTGGACCCAAGAGAGTTACCCCAGCTCCATTTGAAATATCCGATTTACCTGTCGTTGATGTCGTTCTGATCAGTCACAACCACTATGACCATCTAGACCGTACAAGCATTGTGGATTTGATTGCCTATCAACCGTCAATCAAGTTTTTCGTCCCCCTTGGACTTGCCAAAACCTTACGAGGATGGGGAGCCAAAGACGTGACAGAGTTAGACTGGTGGCAGGCGGTCATGTTGGACGGTATGGAAATACAACCGACACCGGTTCAACATTGGTCAAAACGTTCATTTTTTGATCGAAATAAATCTCTTTGGGCGGGATGGATGGTGAAATGGAGCGATTTTTCATTCTATTTCGCAGGGGATAGTGGATATTCAGACGACTTTAAAGAAACAGCCAAAAGATTAGGCAGTCCAACATTAGCCGCCATTCCAATTGGGGCCTATGAACCGCGTGATTTCATGAAGGCTGCGCATATGAACCCAGAAGAGGCTGTGCAAACTTTTGTCGACCTTGGCGCAAAATATGCCCTTGCCATT
>CAXACF010000371.1:0-2738 GCA_963967125.1 uncultured Rhodobacterales bacterium
CAGGGAAAAAGAATCTGAAAAAATTGTCTGCCTGTGCCTGTCGCGGATGGCCAATTTTGGTGATTTGGACCCCTGGGGACAAGAGCCGAACGTTGAACTGATCATGTTACAGGCGGGTCAGGCAATCCCAGGCGATGCAGATTTGGTGATTATCCCGGGCAGCAAATCAACACGCGGCGATTTGCAATACCTGCGGGATCAGGGTTGGGATATTGATTTGCAGGCCCATGTGCGCCGTGGCGGATATGTTTTGGGCATCTGTGGCGGGTATCAAATTTTGGGCCGCACGATTGACGATCCTGAAGGGATCGAAGGCGTCGCAGGATCAGATCAGGGGTTAGGATTATTACAAAGCGATACTGTAATGACCCCGAACAAGGTGCTAACCCAAGTGAACGCGCAACACCGTGCCACCAATTTGGAATTTCAGGGATATGAAATTCATATCGGTCAAACCACTGGCCCCGATTGCGACCGCCCCTTTGCAGTAATTGATGGACGCGCAGATGGGGCCACATCCCCAGATGGACGCATCATCGGCAGCTATCTGCATGGCATGTTCAGCAATGATACCTTTCGCGCCGCATTTCTGGCGCAACTGGGCATAAAATCCGAATTGGGCAATTATCGCCAAGATGTTGAAACGACATTGGATCAATTGGCCGCGCATTTGGAACAGCACGTGGATCTGGATGAAATCCTGCGCCTTGCGCATTAACCACTTGATCCCGAAGGCTTTGCCCTCAATACTTTTCCCAAAGATGTGAGGGGACATGTGCGGACGATTTATATTGGGGGATAGCAACTGGGCGGCCTATCATGATGCGCTGTCCATTTTGCAAGGTGTTCTGGGAAACATCAGCCACAATATCAAACCCACGCAATCTGTCAGCATGGCCTATATGCATAATGATATCCTGCGTGCGGACGCGGCGCGGTGGTGGTTTGTGCCCCATTGGCATCGCGGCCCTGCTGCGGATTGGAAGGCGACCACATTTAACACCAAAATCGAAACCGCCCATGAAAAACCCAGCTTTCGTACCGCATGGGAACGGGGCCGCTGTATCATCCCCGCCTCGGGATATTACGAATGGACGGGGGCAAAGGGGCAAAAAACCCCATGGTTCATTAGCCCCCAAACCAACCTGCCCGTTTTCTTTTTCGCAGGGCTTTACGCCCCCTTGGCCGAAGGCGGGATGAGCTGTTCAATCCTAACGCGTCCTGCCCTGCCCGAATTGGAACACCTGCATCCGCGCATGCCCGTGATGTTGTCAGGGGATGAATTGATGCCATGGCTGCGTCATGGCGCAACGGATGAAAATGTGCGCAATCACTTTGGCCTGTCATGGTCAGGACAGATGAACATGCACCCCGTGCGCCCCTTTGGCATTCGCGATGACGACCCCAGCCTGATTGAACAGGACGGGTTTGGGTTTTAGAACATTTTGGGGCAACCGCTATTAACCTATGATCTCAGGCATTACCTCACCGATCAAAACCCATCACTTTTTCTGAAGACACTCTAACAAATGTATATTCAAAACACTTTTGGATAGGGGAATTGAAATGAGAACAAAAAGTGAACATAATGTTTTTCATGCTGCTACGATTCTCTGATATTTTCCCGCTAAAACGCGGACGCGCGCATGAGGTGACTGGACCCAGTGCGCCTGTTTTTGCGGGAATTTCCGTTGGATTGTCACGCATGCCTGCATTTTGGTTCGTCGAAGATTGGATGCATGAAACCCTAAATCCAATGGGTTTGATCCCCTATTGCGATCCGCATCACATTTTAATCGGAAAATGCCCCACCCCCACAGATGTTTTGGCCGCCACAGAAGAGGCCCTGCGCTCGGGCGTGGTGCCCTATGTCATCGCCGAGATTAGCAAACCCCTGACCCTAAAGGCAGGGCGGCGGTTGCAATTGGCCGCAGGTCAGGGGCGCGCCACGGGGATCATGATTATCCCCCAAGGCATGGGCAGCAACGCGGCCCAAACCCGCTGGGACGCACGCCCCAAATTTTCCACCCCAAACGATGCCTTAATGCAGTGGTCTTTGGTTAAAAACAAATCTGGCACCGTGGCCAGTTGGGATGTTCGTTGGAATGAAGAAACGCATCATATCTCTGTGGTTCCCAAGGCTGCATAGCGATCGCATTTTGCGACGTCAGCCAATGACAGGACCCTTTGCGGTGACCGCGCATGCGCAGAACACCTACCGTCTGCTGTGCGTCAACCAAGAGGCGCAGAGCGCAGGGTTAGAACGGGGCATGTCCCTGTCTGATGCGCATGCCCTATGCCCCAGTTTGCGCAGCGAACCCCATCACCCCCAAGCAGATCAATATTTCCTAAGCGGGCTTAGCCGTTGGGCGCGGCGTTATTGCCCTTGGGTCGCCCAAGACGGTGGGGATGGATTGTTAATGGACATCACAGGGTCTGCGCATTTGTTTGGTGGGGAAGAGGCCATGTTAAATGATCTGGGCCATCGTTTGGGCCATGCCCGCCTGAACGCGCGATGGGGGGTTGCCGATACGCGGGGGGCGGCATGGGCATTGGCGCATTATCGCCCTGGCATTGCCGCAATGGACGAGACAGAGCGTGCCTTAAATCCCCTTCCTGTGGCGGCCCTGCGTATCGCCCCACAAGAAGATGTTACATTACAGCGTTTGGGCGTGAAAACCATTGGACAGTTAACCAAACTGCCCCGTGCCACCCTTGGACAGCGCTTTGGCGCATCG
>CAXACF010000372.1:0-2729 GCA_963967125.1 uncultured Rhodobacterales bacterium
ATTCGGATACGACACTGGTCACGACACGTGAAATTGCTGCAACACATCGTATTAAATACAATCACCTATCCAAAGTTACGCAGGCCTTGGTCAGGCTTGGTTACCTGCGGGCCATTCGTGGACGCAATGGAGGCATTCAACTGGCACAAGACCCCAAAAACATTCGATTGGGACGTTTCATTCAGGAACTAGAGGCCAATACGGGGTTGGTTGAATGCCTGAACCATACAGACAGCCAATGCGCCTTTGCTGGAAACTGTGGTGCGAGTGATATTTTCCAAGAAGCTGAAAAAGTCTTCTTTGCATACCTTGAAGGGTTCACACTGGCCGAGGCGATTTCACGCAAACCCTGTATTTTGCAAACTGTGGAACGTATGAATGCACTTGCCGTGAATGCAGATGAACCAGATGTCATTGCAAAGACGGCTTGATCCATTCTTCCAACTTGGCCTGTAAAGTTTCAAGCGCGACAGGTTTCGCCAAATAGTCGTCCATTCCAGCGTCAAAGCAAATTTGATCATCGCCCCGCAATGCGTTTGCAGTGACACCAATGACCACACTGCGTTTATGCGCATGATTGGCACGTTCGCGTTTGCGCAGTTCTTTTACCATCTGATACCCATCCATGTTTGGCATTTGACCATCGACCAAAAGTGCTGCGAATTCACCCGCTTCCCATTTTTCAAGCCCGATCAAACCATCTTCTGCGAACGTCACATCATATCCCAGTTTTTCAAGCTGGGCGCCAATCACCATTCGGTTGATGTCATTATCTTCGGCGACCAAAATTTTGTTGGTTGTGATATTGTGAGAGATGAGTTGGGTTTCATCGGTTGGCTCTTCTTGGGGGGCATACCCCGACAGAACATGAAAGGCGCGCAGCAGTTCGGATTGCAGGACGGGGAAGCGGTACACCACATATGTGGTTTCATTTATTAAACCTTGTCTGTCTTCGATGCTTGTGGTGATACAGATGAATTTTGTCTTTGGGTTTGCTTGTGACAATTTTTGAATCACGATGGAATTGCTATCCATGTCCCCAACTGACACCACGACAAAGGGGGTCTTTGAGGTTGCTTCCAAGCTGCCGGATAGCGCATCAATCCGTTCAAATTGTTCGATTTTTGATAATACTGGGGCTGACTTATTGGGCTCTAAAACCGTTCGCATTGTTTGATTGTCTGCAAACACAAAGACTTCGTTTGCAATTGGATCAAATGAAATTGGCGTCGGTGCATTGGGCTTGAACGGAAGGCGTACGAAAAATTCTGAACCCTCTCCCAATGTGCTTTTGGCCCAGACTTCTCCATCCATTAATTCGGTAAGTTTGCGCACAATGCTTAGGCCCAAACCCGTGCCGCCGTATTTGCGGCTATTGTGTTGTTCGGCCTGTTGAAACGGTCGAAACAGGCGTGCCAAATCATCTTCGGCAATACCAACGCCCTCGTCTTTGATCGACAGATGAATGAAACCGCCTGCTTCGCCGCGTAAGGTCACGATTATTTTGGCAGGGTTTTCAACGGTGCCATCTGAAAATTTAATCGCATTGCTGAGCAGGTTGATCAGGATTTGACGTACGCGGGCAGGGTCCGTTAGCCCGCTTCCTGTGATGCTATGGTCAAAGTGTAATTCCATGCGGCAGTGTTTTGAGAGTGCTTCAGCGCTCATCTCTAAGGCAACACTTTCGGTAATTTCCGCGATTGAGGTTTCTGTTTCCTCAACACTCATTTTGCCTGCTTCGATTTTGGATAGGTCCAAGATGTCATCAATAATCCGCAACAACGCACGTGCTGAATTCACGATTGAGGAAACTTTACGCTTATTTTGATCAGCCAATGGTTCTTGGTACAGCAATTCTGACATACCGATGATGCCATTCATAGGTGTGCGAATTTCATGGCTCATATTCGCCAAAAATGCGGATTTCGCCTTGTTTGCGATTTCCGATTTATGTGCCTCTTCTCGCAATTCATCCTCATATTTCCGAAAAATCGAGGTGAAATAGATCATCTGCATCATGATCAGTAGAAATGAAACTGTAATGGTAGTCGGGGCGATGATGGCCGATGTGGTGTCAGTTGCGAGCTCGTTAGGTCCCAGAAATGAATGATCTCCCAAATGACTGACCCACCAAATCAACATGGGCACGGTTCCCAAAAAATAACTGAGTGTCCGCTCGCTTGGGCGTTGGAAGGTTAGGAAGGGGATACCAGTCACTGCCAGCAATAGAAAATTCATCCCGCCAAAATCGGGGATGAGCTGTTTCGTGACGAACATAAAAACACAACCACTTAGCAACCAAACCATTTTGGCAATGAAATGCATGGATAGGTGATGCAGCCACATGGCAATAATCAATGCCAACAGAATGAAGACAGTTATCCCCGTCAAGATTGGCGCTGAAAGGAGAGACATAACTGTGATCCAAAACACTGCCAATCCCATGCAGAATTTGATCAACATGACTGACATCTGATCGCCGTGATCAGTTACGCCGACTGGATTTAAAAAACGCATCCCCATGCCCTTTGGATAATTCTTCACTTCCCCTTGCGAGAGTATACGGCATGGCCCCTTACTTCTGTAGGTGGTAAAAAGATTTTATAACTATTCAAAAGGATACATTTACCGATGGTTTTTCACCAAACTTATTCACACAGATTTTACAAATTTACGTTTTGCCTCATGTTACAGTGTAGTGGAAATTTAATGAAAAGGGACAGTTTGAT
>CAXACF010000373.1:0-2717 GCA_963967125.1 uncultured Rhodobacterales bacterium
CCTTGTTCAAAAAATTGCTTGGGTCATATGATTTTGAATTCGAAACATACGCCGTTGTTGATGGCATTTTTCCCAATGGACCAGAGGTGGCCGATGGTTGGTTAATTACGGGCTCAAAGCATGGCGCATATGAACCCCATGATTGGATCCCCCCCTTAGAAGATTTGATCCGACAAATTCATCACGACAAACGCCCATTGGTTGGCATTTGTTTTGGACATCAGATCATCGCGCAGGCCCTTGGTGGCCGTGTCGAAAAGTTCGACGGGGGATGGAGTGTTGGCCTGACGGATTATGAAATCGATGGTCAGACCTATTCCCTAAACGCCTGGCATCAGGATCAGGTTGTCTCGCTTCCAGCTGACGCGCGTGTGATTGGGCAATCCGATTTTTGCGCGAATGCTGTTCTAAGTTACGGCGATCACATTTTAACATTTCAACCCCATCCAGAATTTGACGCCTCCTTTACCAAAGGTTTGATTGATCATCGCGGTCAGGGCGTGGTTCCAGACGATCTGCTGAATTCAGCAACATCGCGCCTGAAAGAGCAGGCTGCACAACCCGAAATGGCCGAAAAAATCGCGCGTCATTTCCAACAAGAAAAGAGGACGTAATGTCCAATGACCTTGAAACCTTTTTATCTTCACTCCCTCAGCACGCCCAAGACTATCTGACGGGGCGAAAACTTGACGAAGTTGAATGCGTCATCGCCGATTTGCCGGGCATTGCACGCGGCAAGGCCGTACCTGCGGCAAAATACGCCCGCCAAGGTTCATTTCATCTACCCGACTCGATTTTTTACCAAACAATCACGGGCGATTGGGGCGAAGCCGCGGGTGCAGAAGGATTTATCGAGCGTGATATGATCATGCGGCCCGATCATTCCACGACATCTGCTGCGCCATGGACGGGGGATTGGACGCTTCAGGTCATTCACGATGCCTTTGATCGCAAAGGTGAACCAGTTCCATTTGCCCCCCGCAACGTGTTGAAACGTGTTGTTGAGCTATATCAAAAAAAGGGCTGGGCGCCGGTTGTTGCGCCCGAAATGGAATTCTTCTTGGTTGCTCGCAACATCGATCCTGCGAAATCAATCCAACCCATGATGGGACGTTCAGGTCGACCAGCGGCCGCGCGGCAGGCCTACTCCATGACCGCGGTGGATGAATTCGGACCTGTGATTGACGATATTTATGATTTTGCAGAAGCACAAGGATTTGAAATTGATGGCATCACCCAAGAAGGCGGTGCGGGACAGTTGGAAATCAACCTGCGCCACGGCGATCCTGTACGCCTTGCGGATGAGGTATTTTATTTCAAACGTTTGATCCGCGAGGCCGCTTTGCGTCATGATTGTTTCGCAACCTTTATGGCGAAACCAATCGAGGATGAACCGGGCAGTGCAATGCATATCCACCATTCGATCATCGATACGGAAACTGGCCAGAATATCTTTTCTGGTCCGCAGGGTGGAGAAACAGATCTGTTTTTCTATTTCATCGGCGGCCTACAGAAATACTTGCCCGCCGCAATCGCGGTATTGGCACCTTATGTGAATTCATATCGGCGTTATGTGAAAGATCATGCAGCCCCCATCAATTTGGAATGGGCCCGCGACAATCGCACGACAGGTATTCGTATTCCATTGTCTGACGCCAAAGGACGGCGCGTGGAAAACCGCCTGGCTGGCATGGATTGTAATCCGTACTTGGGGATCGCGGCATCTCTGGCTTGCGGGTATTTGGGCATGATCAACGAAATTCGCCCAACCAAACAATTCAAAGGTGACGCCTATGAAGGGGATGAGGACATCCCGCGTGTCATGGGTGAGGCGTTGGATTTATTCGAAGCAGCTGAAGAGCTGCACGAAATTTTGGGCCCCGAATTTGCGCGTGTTTATTCCATCGTGAAACGCACGGAATACGAAGAATTTTTACAAGTGATCAGCCCCTGGGAACGCGAACATCTGCTGTTGAACGTATGAACCTGCTTTACGCAAATGATCGGCGTGGCGAATACCCCAAAAGTTGGTATGCCGCCACAGCACAGCCTCTTGCACCCTGTCCGGCGTTGATGGGGCCAGAACAGGCCGACGTTTGTATTATTGGTGCAGGGTTCACGGGTATTTCAACCGCCCTTCATTTGGCCGAATTGGGGTATTCCGTAACAATACTTGAGGCACAGCGCATCGGTTTTGGCGCATCTGGACGCAATGGTGGTCAGTTGGGCATGGGCCAACGGATGGATCAGGATGATCTAATTGATTTGCTAGGTGAGGATGCCGCGCGCTTGTTGTGGAACATGGCGTTAGACGCACAAGCATTGGTGAAATCTCTTATTCTCAAATTTGACATTGATTGCGACCTGACGCCAGGCGTCGCAAATTTGGGGCACACCCCGCGACTTGGGGATCAGATGCGCCAGTATGCTGATTTCTTGCATCAAACCTATGGTGCTGAACATGTTCAATCGCTGAATGTGGCTGAGGGGCGTATGCTTTGTGACACAGATGCATATCACGGCGGCTTTATTGATTGGAATTCTGCACATTTGCACCCGCTGAAATACGCGTTGGGCCTGGCCAATGCTGCGCAGCAATTGGGTGTTCAGATTTTTGAACAATCCCTGGTCACGCAGGTCAAACACGAGCCAAACAAAATTCAAGTGATGACAGAACATGGGTCAATGTCCTGCGATCACGTTGTTTATGCCTGCAA
>CAXACF010000374.1:0-2717 GCA_963967125.1 uncultured Rhodobacterales bacterium
GAACGAAAGGATCGAGTGATTGGAATTAAATCACGAACGAAACCCGGATTCAGGCAACGAATAAAAAGAAATTCGAAAATATCGTCTCCGTTACAAACCAAAACGTCAATGTCACAAGTGATGTACGCCTAAAATGGGGGACCACAGGGGTTTTTGACAGTGGTGCGGTTGCGCTGATTTCAAATGAATATGTTGAGGTGAAGGACACCGCACAGTTCACGATTTTTGGCTCTGTTGGCGTATTGGACAGCCGCACGCGTGAACGCATGACGCTTACGGCGAATATCTATATCTATGACAGCGCGAATGCACTGAAACGGCGCTACACGCTTGGGTCCATGTATATGCGCGATGACGCCAGCCGATATGACAGCGGTATTATTTCAGGCCACGCCATGTTGGAATTAACCGCCGGGGATAGGATCGCATTGGCAGTGCGCCGACTTGATGCGCAATATAGCGATGCAACCTATGTGCATCCTGCCGAAACCAGATTGCTGATCGAACGGATTGATTACGAATTGGTCTAGGGATTTAGATCAATCAATCTTAATCCGATCTTTCAGACTGACGGCGATTTTGGCCATATGATTGCTCATATCGCGGATTTCGTTCACGATTTGCTTGAAGGCGAGTCCCGTTCCACCCAGGCGTGTCGCCTCGATTGAGGCATTGAGTGATATGATGGTGATCATTTGGGTGGACCGATCAAGTTCGCGGATCGAATTACTGATGACCTCGGCATCTGAATTGGATTTTGCCATGCGATCTTGGCTTAGGTTTCCAATTTCTTGGTTGATGCAGTCGATCAAACCGTTCAAATTCGCCAGCAACGGACCGGCCGCCTGTTCCGCATGACCGCAGAGGTCATCAATGTTCAACACATCCCGTTCTGCCGCTTGCATCAGTCGATCACTTTCAGTGATGAACCAGGACAGGCGCGCAATCGCCTCTTCATACAGCACATCACCCCGCTTTAAATAAAGCGCCGCGTGGTCCAAATTATCGCGTACAGCCTCAGGGTTTACAAAATAACGCGCGGTTGTTTTCAGCGCCTTAAGCGCCTCTTGCGCCGCCACGAAATACTCTGCTTTTCTAGGGACGCCCTGCTGACACAAGGAAAGCATCATCACAAATCGATGCGACAGCATGCGCAGTTTACCGCAGTGATTGATCAGCATGGGTAAATCAACTTCAATCTGTGCAGTTTTCATTCCCCATCACCTTTCTGGCACCCGCAATCTAGGGTAGCGTGCAACAGCAGACTGCCCTAGGCATCAACCCCCGACAGCATGGTTTCAGCAACCAGTCTCAAGATTTTAACTAGCGCATCTTCCATATCTGCAGAAAATCCATCACCCAATTCATCCTTAATCGTTGCGATCAACGTCGTTGCAACAACACCATAATGATCCGCAACAACACCATACTCTGCATGTTTCGCGCCAAGTGATTTTAGCGGTGCCACCAAATCCCCCACACTGTCCAATTTACTGAAGGCCAATTTCAGAATATTGGCGAGCGATACGATCTGAGCACTCATGTCATCGGCAAACATTCCCCGCACCTCTGGATGTGTGGCAAACAGCTTGTCGTAAAACGCCGCGACCAAGGCCTCGACATCCGCAACCTGCGATATGCAGCTTTGCGCGTTTTCAATTGTGCTTTGATCCAACATAATGCGTCCTTCCCATGCGATCATTTCACGGATTCAAACGGCATTTTTTGGGGAAACTTTAGCGTTCGGCACCCAAGTTTAAGGGGCCAAATTTGCAAAAAGCAGCCTATTTCCCCCCTATTTTTGGCGAAAATCCAAAAATAATTGAAAATATACGCGTTCTTGCTACTTTTATTCGTATTGAAACCAAGGAAAGGACGCATCATGAAGGCACTTTCAGTTGCATTTTTCACGCTGATACTTTCGACATCATTTGCAGTTGCAGACGGATGTGGCAGCCACGGAAAAGACACAGCAATGCAGTGTGAAGTGGGCCAAGTTTGGGACGAAACCCTGAACGCCTGCGTAAACACAAGCGCATAAAGTACGACCAGAATACACTAAAACGGGTACAAATTGCGCCCGCTTTAGTGTGGGCAAAACACACAATTACGACCTGCCACTGTCATGAAAAGATCCTTGGAGCGGGTAGCGGGAATCGAACCCGCACCTTAAGCTTGGAAGGCTCTTATGATACCATTTCACCATACCCGCGCCTGGGGGGTGGGATACGCAACGCCCAGCGCGGCGTCAAGGATGGGACGCACCCTTTTCTGACAGCGTTTGGGGAATTACATATGCGGCACAACCGCCTGCCGACAAAGGATCACCACCATGGACAAACAAACCCAGATCGAACTTGAAGCAGCCGCCTTTCGCCGGTTGCAACAGCACCTGATGCAAGACCGGACCGATGTGCAAAACATTGATATGATGAACCTGGCCGGATTTTGCCGCAACTGCCTGTCCCGCTGGTATCAAGAGGCCGCAAATGAGGCCGGCATTGAAATGTCAAAAGACGAAGGGCGCGAAGCGTTCTACGGCATGCCGTTTTCCGAATGGAAGGCGAACTACCAAACTGACGCCAGCGATGCGGCCAAAGCGGCGTTTGATAAATCGCACCCTGCCTAATAAAAAACCGCGGCCATGTTAGGTCGCGGTTTCAAAACAATTGGTTTAGGGTTGTTAACCGTAAACGGCCTCTTTCCCGAAATGTTTG
>CAXACF010000375.1:0-2714 GCA_963967125.1 uncultured Rhodobacterales bacterium
GATGTAAGCGCAGCGGAAAGTGCATTCGGAATGTCAGGTGAAATGTGCGCCATATGGTTTGGGATATTGGTTGTTAAAATGGCGGAGTTTTGCTTGATAACGCCTCCGATTGGCCTGAACTGCTTCGTGGTTGCAGGGGTCCGTGACGATTTGTCGGTTCAAGACGTCTTCAAGGGTGTGACACCGTTTTTTATAGCTGATGCACTAACTATCGCAGGTTTAGTAGCATTTCCGCAGATCGTTTTGTGGCTGCCGTCACAGGTATAACATTGTAACATAGCCCTTCAGATTGATGCATTTGTTGGATTCTAAAATTTCGCTTTAAAGCAGTTGCTTTCGAGTGGCACTTCCGCGTATCTGATCTACGAAGCTAAGCTCAGGACGCGGATATGACCCAAGACGATATTAATGCAATCGCGGCACGTGTGATTTCGATTGAGGCGGATGCGCTGCATCAAATGGCGGGGGATTTGCCCGCTGATTTTGCAGGTGCGGTTGAGGCGATTTTGCAAACCAAGGGCCGCGTGATTGTTTCAGGTGTCGGGAAATCAGGGCACATCGGAAATAAGATTGCCGCAACCTTGGCCAGCACGGGCACGCCTGCCAGTTTCGTTCATGCAACCGAGGCGAGCCATGGTGATTTGGGTATGGTGACGGCGGCCGATTTTTGTTTGTTGATTTCCAATTCTGGGGAAACGTCCGAATTGCGCGATATTGTGGCCCATACGCGGCGTTTTGGTATTCCCATGGCGGCGATTTCGTCAAAACCGAACAGCACGCTGATGCAGGCGGCCGATTACAAACTAACCCTAACACAAGCGCCTGAGGCCTGTTCAATTGGCATGGCGCCGACCACATCCACCACGCTGACGCTTGCCTTGGGCGATGCACTGGCTGTCGCCCTGATGGAGCGGCGCGATTTTCAACCCGAAGATTTCAAGGTGTTCCACCCGGGCGGCAAACTTGGGGCGCAAATGGCAACGGTTGGGCAACTGATGCACCACGGCGATGCGCTGCCTATTGTTGATCATAAAACCCCGATGCAAGACGCCCTTATCACCATGACATCCAAGGGGTTTGGCATTGCCGTTGTGATCCAAGAGGGGGCCTTATTAGGGGTAATCACCGATGGTGATTTGCGTCGTCATATGGACACGTTGATGCAGGCAACGGCGGGGGATATTGCGGGGCAAAATCCCGTGACAGTCACCCCCGATATGTTCGCAGCCGAGGCGTTGAACATTATGAACACGAAAAAAATCAGTGTGTTATTGGCGGTTGATCAAAACAACATGCCCATTGGCATCCTTCATATCCACGATCTATTGCGCGCAGGTGTTGCATGAAAACCGTTATCATTATTCCCGCCCGCTATGCCTCAACCCGGTATCCAGGCAAACCATTGGTGGAACTGACCTTGCCTGATGGGGCGCGCAAATCCCTGATCCAGCTAAGCTGGGAGGCGGCCTGTCGTGTGACGGGTGTTGATGCGGTTCATGTGGCCACCGATGATGCGCGCATTCGCGATGCTGCACAGGTATTTGGGGCGGATGTGATCATGACATCTGAAACCTGTCGCAATGGCACCGAACGCTGCGCCGAGGCGCTGGCAAATGCGGCCCTAGACGCGGATTTGGTTGTGAATTTACAGGGCGATGCCCCCCTGACACCCCATTGGTTTGTCGAAGATTTGATCGCTGCCATGAAACAGGATGAGGCGGCGCAAATGGCCACCCCTGTTCTGCGCCTTGATCGGTTGACATATGGCCATTTCACCACTGACCGCCGCGAAGGTCGGGTGGGGGGCACCACAGCGATTTTTGATAAAAACAATCACGCCCTTTATTTTTCTAAAGAGGTGGTGCCCTTTATGGATATCGACAAATGGCCTGCGGATGCGGAGTTGCCTGTGTTCCACCATGTTGGGGTCTATGCCTATCGTCCCGCCGCGCTTACTGCCTACATGTTCTGGCCCGAGGGGACGCTAGAACGCCTAGAGGGGTTGGAACAGTTGCGGTTTTTGGAAAACGGCGAAACCGTCAAATGTGTCGAGGTTGAGGGGCGCGGCCGTGTCTTTTGGGAATTAAACAACCCCGAAGATGTGGCCCGTATCGAAGGAGTGATTGAGCAATGAGCACGCAAAAAACAGTGATGGTTGGGGATGTACCCTTTGGCGGGGACAATCCGATTGCCTTTATCATGGGGCCGTGTCAGTTGGAAAACCGCGATCACGCGATGATGATGGCCGAACGGGTGGCCAATGCCTGCGCGCCTACGGGATCAAAATTTGTCTTTAAAACCAGCTATGATAAGGCGAACAGATCCTCAATCACATCGGCGCGTGGTATCGGCATGGACGAAGGCCTGCGTATTTTGGGCGAGGTGCGTGACACCTTTAGCTGTCCTGTCATCACAGACGTCCACGAGGTCAGCCATTGCGCCCCCGCGGCCGAGGTGGTGGATGTGATACAAATTCCAGCCTTTATCTGGATACATTTCGCCAGCTGTATTTGCATCTGCAGCAACTTGCCAACCGCTAACATAAATTGCTTTCAAGCCAGCTTTTGCATGTTGTACCGAATGGTTTCCTGATAATGAACCTAAAGTATTTACATACGGTTCACTATTTAAAAGTCTCCAAAGTTTCTTTGACTGATGTTCGCACATCGAGTGGTTAATTTTTATTGAGCCTCTTAGTCTCTCAACTTCCTCTG
>CAXACF010000376.1:0-2709 GCA_963967125.1 uncultured Rhodobacterales bacterium
CATACGAGATGGTCGTATGTGACTGGAGTTCAGACGTGTGCTCTCCGATCTTCCATCGGGTTATATCCTGTTTGTGGTGATTTCTGTTCTGGTTTCGATTTCCTTTGCGCCGATTTTGCTGTCCATTTCACCGACACCTGCGTTTGAGGCGACCAAACCGATGCGATTGATCGAATTGATCCGTGTTTCGCCATTGGGGGCGGTTGGCATGTTCCTGTTAGGTGGGATTTTTGCCGCTCAGTTTGGCATGGCCGCGATCTATGGATCACAAATTGGCCTAAGCCTAAGCGAGATTTCAGCATTTGTTGCCTCCTTTTATGTTGGGGCAATGTTGCTGCAATATCCCATTGGTTGGGTGTCTGATCGCATGGATCGACGGTTCTTGATCGTGATTTGCGCAGCGATTGGAGGGGCAGCATCGCTTTTGGCGATCCTGACAGGCGGGAACTATTACGCACTGTTGGTTGCCGCATTTTTTGTGGGCGGCATGTCCAATCCGCTGTATTCCTTGCTGATTGCGCATACCAACGACTTTTTGGAATATGAGGATATGGCCGCTGCATCCGCGGGTCTTTTGTTCATAAACGGGATTGGTGCGATTGCGGGTCCTTTGATCATCGGGTTCATGATGGAAACGATCGGTCCTGTTGGATTTTTCCTATTTATCGCCGCATTGTTGGGGATCATGGGCCTTTATGGCGCTTACCGTATGACACAGCGTCCTGCCATCGCCGCGGATGACACAGCAAGCTATACACCCGTTGCGCCAACGGCATCACCGGTGTTGGTTGAAATTGCCCAAGAATACGACATCGAAGTCGCCATCGAAGAGGAAACAACCCAAGAGCAATCTTAATCACGCGGTTTGTCGCTTTGTTGTAAAACGTGACTTTGTTTTGCGAAATTTTTGTGACACTCTTTCCCCGAGGACAGGGCATGAGGAGCGTGGTGACAATGAGCGTCGATGCGGTTTTAAAATTTTGGCTGGATGAGGTTGATCAATCCAGCTGGTACAACAGTTCAGAGGCATTAGACCAGGAAATCCGGGATCGGTTTTTGGAAATCTGGCATCAGATTATGGAGGGCGGTCACAGTATGTGGTTGACCTATCCTTCTGGTGCCTTGGCCTATATCTTGGTCACGGATCAATTTTCGCGCAATATGTTTCGCGGATCAGGGCAGGCCTTTGCCTCAGATCGGCTTGCATTGACGGTGGCAAAACAATGTGTGTCACAGAAATGGGATCTCTCTATTGATGCACCTGCGCGACAGTTCTTTTATTTGCCGCTGATGCATTCTGAAAACCTGTGCGATCAGGACAGATGCATCAGGTTGATGAAGGAACGGATGCCCCAAACAGGCGAAAATAACCTGCTGCATGCACAGGTTCACCGCGAAGTTATTCGTCAATTCGGCCGCTTTCCCTATCGCAATGATGCGCTTGGGCGCAACTATACTGCGTTGGAACGGGAATATTTAGACAATGGCGGCTATGGTATGACATTAAGACAACTTGATAAGGCGTCTTAAGCATAGCTCATCTGTTGATGTGAAATAAAAAATAGTTTAACGTTAAACGGAATTGAAATTCCGGAGTTAAACATGTCGTCTCATTCCTTTGATGTTGTTGTTATTGGTGCTGGTCCTGGGGGCTATGTTGCTGCAATTCGTGCGGCGCAATTGGGTTTGAAAACCGCAATCATCGAACGTGAACACATGGGCGGCATCTGCCTGAACTGGGGCTGTATTCCAACCAAGGCGTTGTTGCGTTCGTCTGAGGTCTTTCATTTGATGCATCGGGCCAAGGAATTTGGCCTGTCTGCTTCAGGCATTTCCTATGATTTGGATGCTGTGGTGAAACGGTCCCGCGCGGTGTCAAAACAGTTGAACCAAGGTGTGACGCATTTGTTGAAAAAGAACAAAGTGACGGCGTTCATGGGCGCAGCCACGCTAAAGGGTAAAGGGCAGGTTGAGGTCAAGACCGACAAAGGGGTTGAAACCCTAAGCGGTAAAAATATTATCTTGGCCACAGGGGCGCGTGCGCGCGAACTCCCGGGGCTTGAGGCCGATGGCGATTTGGTTTGGACCTACAAACACGCGCTGACACCAAAACGCATGCCTAAAAAATTGCTGGTCATCGGATCGGGTGCGATTGGGATTGAATTTGCGTCCTTCTACAACACCTTGGGCGCGGATACGACCGTGGTTGAGGTGATGGATCGTGTCCTGCCTGTTGAGGATGAAGAGATTTCAAAATTCGCGAAAAAACAGTTTGAAAAACAGGGGATGAAAATCCGCGAAAAAGCGATGGTCAAAAAATTGGACCGTGGCAATGGCAAGGTGACAGCCCATATCGAACAGGGCGGCAAAACCACAACCGAGGAATTTGACACAGTTATTTCTGCCGTTGGTATTGTTGGCAACGTCGAGGATTTGGGGCTTGAGGCGCTTGGCGTTACAATCGATCGCAGCCATGTGGTGACGGATGAATATTGCCGCACGGGCGTTGATGGCCTGTTTGCAATTGGTGATGTTGCGGGCGCCCCCTGGTTGGCTCACAAAGCCAGCCACGAAGGTGTCATGGTTGCCGATCTGATCGCAGGGGAAAAGGTCCATCCGATCAAACCCAACTCCATTGCGGGCTGCACCTATTGCCACCCTCAAGTTGCTAGTGTCGGTTTAACCGAAGCCAAGGCGAAAGAGGCAGGT
>CAXACF010000377.1:0-2705 GCA_963967125.1 uncultured Rhodobacterales bacterium
GGCGGCGACCGCCGCGTGTTCATGGCGTGTATAAATGAACCGTGCCCCCAAATCAGACAAGGCACCCGCCCAATGCATATTCGCATCCCCCAACAGGGCAAAACATGTTCCCAAATCCAGCGTGTGAAAAACCTTGGCCAAGGCTTCATATATTTTCATCGTGTGACCTGTTCTTGTGGCGTGTTCAGCTCGTTTTCATCAACTTCAAACGCTTTGATCGTCATGGAAATCAACGCGTAATATCCCAGCAATCCAATCAAATCGACCAATTGATCGCGCCCCAAAACATCATGTGCCTGTTTGTACAACTCATCGGGCAGCACGCGTGTTGTGTTGAGTGTTTGGGTGACAGAATACACCACGGTTTCGGCATCTGTCGACAACGGCACATCTTGATCATTGCGCAAGGCGTGAATGATATCCTCGGACAATCCAGCGTCGCGCGCATGATCAATATGGGCCGCCCATTCAAATTCTGCGTCCCAAATACGCGCGGTTGTTAAAATCGCCAATTCGCGTAGCTTTTTTGGTAGGCTGCATTCGTATCGACAATATCGTCCTAAACTTTGCGCCGCATCGGCCAGTTCTGGACGGTTAAGCCATATTGCCAAAGGCCCCCGAACAGACCCCCGTAGACCCGCGGCGATCTCGTCATAAACGCGCTTTTGATCGGTGCTTAGATGGTCATAGGTGGGTAGAGAAAGGCGAGTCATGCGTGGCTCCGTTTTAACACCTTGAAATTTAGAAGTTTCATAACCTGCGTCAAATCTTTTCAAGACAAATCAAATAGCTGTGCTAGCCTTGTTCAAACGAACAAAGATTGGAGGATCATGTGCGCATCGCGTTTATCGGTTTGGGTGAGGCGGCAGGCGCCTTTATCACAGGATGGGGCGCAGATCGTGCAGGCGATATTGCGGCTTTTGATATTAAAACAACATTGCCCGAAACCGCGGACGAGATTTTAAATCGGGCTAAGGCGTATGGCATCACACATTGTAAAACGTTGCAGGATGCGGTTTCAGATGCGGATGTTGTGTTTTCCACGGTGACGGCGGATCAGGCGATTGTCGCGGCACGTGCGGCGGCCCCCTTGATGAAGCAGGGGGCTTATTTTTTGGACATGAATTCTTGTGCGCCTTCATCGAAACAGGTGTCTGCAGGGATCATGGACAAACATGATCTGCGTTATGTGGATGTCGCGGTGATGGAGCCCGTTTATCCAAAACAACTTGATGTCCCTCTGCTGATTTCAGGGGATTGGAGTGATCAGGTTTCGACCATCTTAAATGATCTATCTTTGAGATATAGGATCATTCATGGGGCTGTTGGGCGCGCATCTTCGATTAAAATGGTGCGTTCAATCATGGTAAAAGGGTTGGAGGCGTTGACGGCAGAATGTGCATTGGCGGCCTATGCTGCAGATGTGGTGGATGAAGTATTTCCATCCCTGCGTGATGGGCATCCGAAAATTGATATGGAACAGCGCGCAACTTATAATTTCGAACGCAGCATGACCCATGGCGTTCGTCGTGCGGCCGAAATGGATGAGGTGGCTAAAATGGTTGATGATCTGGGATTGCCCAATGATTTGGCACAGGGAAGCGCCCATTGGCAACGCATCATTGCGGACAACACGGTTGATCGCACCGCCTCAAAACAGGGGCGCGATTTGCAGAGTTTGGTGGATGAATTGCTTCCGCGTATTCGGGGCGATTAATCCTGCCAAACCTGTGGATTAATCATATGGATTGGTGCGCCCTTGGCGAATGCGGCAACCTGATCAAAAATATCTGCAAATTGCAGTTCAAATTCATCTTCGGTGACAAACCCAATATGAGGCGTGCAAATCACGTTTGGATGATTGGCAATTGGGTCATCATCCCATGTGATGGGCTCTTGATCAAACACATCAAGTGCTGCCATGCCTGGACGGCCCGCATTAAGCGCATGTAACAATGCACCATCTTCGATCAATCCTGCCCGTGATGTGTTCACGAAAACGGCGTCCTGACGCATTTGCCCCAAATCTGCGGCGGTAATCATGCCCTTGGTCGTGGGTTTTAAACGCACGTGAATGGACACAACATCAGGGGTTGCAAAAAACGCTTCACGACTGTCGGCGATGGTTTTGCCATCTGCGGCGGCGCGTGCTCGCCCGTCCTCTGATCCCCACCAAATCACATTCATGCCGAATGCCTTAGCATATCCTTCGACGATTTTGGCGATCCGACCATAGCCATAGAGACCCAATGTGCGACCATGGATGGTTTTCCCAACGCCCAATTGCCACTGCCCTGCGCGCATGTTGGTCATTTGCTGTGGGATTTTGCGCATCGCGGCCATGATCAGCGCCCATGTCAATTCAGGCGCCGCAAAGCTGTTGTCGCCATGTACCATATTTGAACACAGCAAAATGCCATTGCGATTACATGCGTCCACGTCCACATGGGGATAAACGCTGCGCTGAGAGATCAGTTTCAGGTTTGGCAATTGATCTAGCAGCTCTGCACGCATCGCGGTGCGTTCGCGAAAAAGCACAACCGCATCAAATGGGCGCAGGCGGTCGGCCAATACATCCACATCAGCAACATGATCGGTAAACACCGTTACATCCAACCCATCCAACTTTGCGAAACAGGGTAGGCCACGCAAGGTGTCAAACCAATCGTCTAAAATCGCAACTTTCATTATGTGTTTTCCCAAAT
>CAXACF010000378.1:0-2700 GCA_963967125.1 uncultured Rhodobacterales bacterium
ATGCCTCTATCAGTGGCGCAGAAGCAGGGTGTCAGGCAGAGGTCGGTAGCGCCAGCGCAATGGCCGCCGCGGGCCTGTGTGCGGTGATGGGTGGTACGCCTGAACAGGTGGAAAATGCGGCAGAGATTGCATTGGAACATCATCTGGGCATGACCTGCGATCCCGTGCGTGGATTGGTGCAAGTTCCCTGCATCGAACGCAACGGTTTAGGCGCGATCAAGGCTGTTTCGGCGGCCTCCCTGGCGCTGCGCGGGGATGGAACGCATTTGGTGCCTTTGGATGCCTGCATCGAAACAATGCGCCAAACAGGCGCAGATATGAGCGAAAAGTACAAGGAAACGTCGCTTGGGGGACTTGCTGTGAACGTGCCCAATTGCTGATACTGATAGCAACCCTTGTTGCGAAAGGCACGACATGACCACCCAAGTTTCCAAGGCACAAGAAAATCCCAGTTTGGGCGTCATGTTAATGATTGGGTTTTGCATTTGCGCCCCCCTTTTGGACGTCTGCGCGAAATTGGCAAGTGAAACCATTCCTGTTGGTCAGGTGACGACGGCACGCTTTTTCTTTCAAGCGATCATTATGCTTCCGATCATGTGGGCAATGGGGTTTTCCTTTGGCTTTCCACTGACTTTGCTGCGCAACTTAGCCTTACGCGCACTGATGTTGATCCTGTCCACATACTGTTTCGTGGCCGCAATCGCCGTTATGCCCATCGCGGATGCACTTGCCATCGCCTTTGTTGAACCATTCATACTACTGGTTGTTGGAAAATACGTGTTTTCTGAATCGGTGGGGTATCGTCGATTGATCGCCTGCACCGTCGGGTTCATTGGGATTTTATTGGTAATTCAACCCAGTTTCGCGGCCTTTGGTTGGGTGGCACTATTCCCCCTTGGGACAGCTGTGTTTTTTGCGTTTTACATGTTTGTGACACGCACCTTATCGCGCGACATGCATGCGGTGCAAATGCAGTTTCATTCCAGCTGGATCGGAACACTGATGTGCGCACCCATCCTGATTTTGGCAAACGGTAGTGGTATCGTGCCATTGGATCCCGTTTGGCCAGAGGGGGT
Organism: uncultured Rhodobacterales bacterium; assembly: GCA_963967125.1. Classification (GTDB taxonomy): domain Bacteria; phylum Pseudomonadota; class Alphaproteobacteria; order Rhodobacterales; family Rhodobacteraceae; genus HIMB11. Next base: position 1,077 of record CAXACF010000378.1, read on the forward strand.
ATTTTGGTTCTATCTGATCGGTGTGGGCGCTGGTGCATCCCTGTCACATCTGTTGATGAGCCTTGCCTTGACCTATGCGCCCAGCTCAACACTTGCGCCCCTGCATTATCTGGAAATTGTCAGCGCCGTCATTATGGGGTTCTTGGTCTTTGGCGACATTCCAAATCAATTCGCGTTTACGGGTATGATCATCGTGATCGCCAGCGGCCTATACATCGTGTTCCGCGAACGTCAGCTTGGCGCGTCCCAATAGGGCGCCGCCTGTACTGCATCAATCGCAATATCCAAGCAGTTTTTGGGTAAAACGATCAACATGCGCGGCGCACTGGGCAGCAGCGTAACAGGCCCCGTCGCCTGATTTGAGGTTCCAATTTGACCATCTGGCGCAAAAGACAGGCCATCTGTCGACCAGTACAGACCCGTTGATCGCACCTGCACAGGGGCCATTGGGTAAAGTGACACGCGGGTACCCGCATCCAGTGGCAGATCAATTTCAGGGGGCGACACAAACATCACGTCCTCGTCTCCCACACATATTATTTTCCGATGCGCGTAGGCCGTTAAAACAGTTTGCACAGCCATTTGATGATCAATCCGCCCGCCCATGAACCCGATGGCCAACATGAACGGGGCATCTACCCTGATCAGCAGTTTTTCAAAATCTGTGGTGTCCTGTTCGGCCACATGGATCACGCGTGATGGCTCTATCTTAGAACGCAGACTTGGGGATAGGCTATCTAAATCGCCGATCACCTGCTTGGGTTGGCATCCATACTGCATGCACAGGTTTGCCCCCCCATCGGCGGCATAAACAATAGGAGCCCGCCCTAATGATTCCAAAAACAACCCCTGCGAGAAGTGCGCACCGCCCACAATCGTTATTGGTTCAATTTCGGAAACAATAGCCATGAAAACCCCTATTTTCAGCCTCTATGCCACAATAAGGCCACGAAATGATACTTTGAATTGCACAGATTCGATCAGCTTTTGCCAAGGGTGGCATGATAAAAACGGTATCGAACAATGTGAAGGTACGCGAAAATGGTGACAGATAACTCAAGCAAAGTGTTAACCGTGTCTTACGGGACATTTTCATGCACGTTAGAAGGATTTGAAAATTCTTTCGACATGATGAAAACGGTGGCCGAGTATTTTCGCGACCTCGCCGCAGAAGATCGTTTTTTTGGGGCAGAGCCGCCAAAACTTGATGCCGAAATATTGGGAATCTTGGAGCAGCGCGGAAAGCAGTTGGGGATCAATACACGACAATCGGGGGACACATCCATCGTCCTGACCCCATCTCAGTCATATGAAGATGAAACGAGTGAAGCGCCTTCTACAACTGTGACTGAACCCACCCCTCCTATCAGTACCCCTGCGCTGTCCATTAACGAACGCCTTGATCGCATCAAGGCCGCAGCAACCTCGGACACCGTGCCTACGGTTTACACCGAAGACGAACATGCACACGATGTCACCCCCGAGCATGGCATAACCGCTGAGGAAACATCTGTGGAGGCAGACATGGCTGCGCCGTCTGAAGAAACAGCAGAACGGGTCGACGAACTGCCAAAAATCGTCGATCACATTGAATTTGAAGACGCGCCAGAAAACACATCCCCGA
>CAXACF010000379.1:0-2696 GCA_963967125.1 uncultured Rhodobacterales bacterium
CCCATGTGTTGTTTGCCACGCCACCGCCCGCAGGTGTCTCCGACACACGTGCAACAAAAATCAGAAGCGGCAGGATCAGCACGAATGAAAAGGCCAAGAAAAAGATCGACACACCCCAACCCATCAAACCAATCAGCGTTGTGGCAATGGGTGCGCCCGCAAACATACCCGCCGAGGCCGCGGCCGTGCCAAGCCCCATGATGAAACTGCGCTGCGCAGGTTGAACAACCTTGCCCAATGCAACGATCACCACAGGAAACGAACAGGCCCCAGTGCCTACGCCCACGATGAAACCCGTCAGGATGAACAGGGTCGGATCATCAAAAACACCGCGCAAGGCAAAGCCTAAGGCTGCCACCACCGCCCCAAAGGCCAACACGCGCGATGATCCGTGTTTGTCGGCATACATGCCCGCAAGCGGTTGGGTAATGCCCCACATCAACGCCTGAATAGCAAGGGATAGTGAAAACACCTCGCGTCCCCAGTCCAGTTCGTTGGACATCGGTCGCAAAAAGACGCTGAAAGAGGCAGAAAATCCAAAGCTGATGAAGGAAATCATGCAGCCTGCAAAGATCGCAAGTTTGAGTTCGCGCGAGAGTGTCGTCGTGGCAGTCATTGTGCCGCTCCTCTTGTTGGCTAAGAGGAGACTAGCATAAGTTTGCGCAATCTTTAGAAAAAATTATTCCTTGGCTTTTTCCGACAGTGCCTCTTGTCCCAAGGCCTCTGACATCCCATCCATGGCCTCACCATTATAAACGGCGTAAATCATGTTCCAAATCCGCATGATTGTGTCCCACAATTCGCTATTGGCGCTGTAGTGAAACAGGAAATAATAGGCAAACGATCCAAAGCCGATCAGGAACAAAAGAACCAAAAACGCCTCGGTTGCCATCATTCCATTCGTATCGCGCCAAAATTTCGTGGACGCGGGTTTGATATTTTGCATATGAAAACACCCCTTGGATTGTCGTTGTCCAAAGGGGTGCCACCTAAAGTTGAGAAAAGTTTGACACAATCGCGGCGATTTCGCCGCAATTAGTTGTCCATTTTCAAGGCCGAGATAAACGCATCCTGCGGTATGTCGACTTTGCCGAATTGGCGCATCTTTTTCTTACCCGCTTTTTGTTTATCCAAAAGCTTGCGTTTGCGTGATGCATCCCCGCCATAACATTTTGCGGTCACATCCTTGCGCAAGGCCGCCAATGTTTCACGCGCAATCACTTTGCCACCGATTGCCGCCTGAATTGGAATTTTAAACATATGGCGTGGGATCAATTCCTTTAGCTTTTCGCACATCGCGCGTCCACGCTGTTCTGCGCGATCGCGGTGCACCATAACAGAAAGGGCATCAACGGGTTCTTCGTTCACAAGGATCGCCATTTTCACCAAATTATCCTGACGATACCCCGTCATTTGATAATCGAATGATGCATAGCCCTTTGTCACTGATTTCAAACGGTCATAAAAATCAAAAACAACCTCGTTCAAGGGCAGGTCATAAACCGCCATTGCGCGCGATCCTGCGTATGTCAGATCCTCTTGCAGACCACGGCGATCTTGGCACAGTTTCAAAACATCACCCAGATAATCATCTGGCACCATGATGGTCGCCTTGATGCGCGGTTCCTCAAGGTGATCAACCTTGGACAGGTCGGGCATATCGGCAGGGTTGTGCAATTCGATCATTTCTCCGTCTTTCATATAGACGTGATAAATCACCGAAGGTGCCGTTGTGATCAGTTCGATATCATATTCGCGTTCGATCCGATCGCGGATAACCTCAAGGTGCAAAAGACCCAAGAAACCGCAGCGGAACCCAAATCCCAACGCGGCCGAGGTTTCCATTTCAAAACTAAACGACGCATCGTTCAGGGCCAATTTTTCAATCGCGTCCCGCAGGTCTTCAAACTGGGCGCTATCAACAGGGAACAAACCACAGAATACAACGGGTTGAGAGGGTTTAAACCCGGGCAGGGCGACATCGGTGCCCTTTTTCTCATGGGTGATTGTGTCCCCCACACGGGTGTCGCGTACTTGTTTAATGGACGCTGTGATAAAGCCCATTTCACCCGGGCCCAATTCGTCAATGTCTTGCATCTTTGGACGGAAGACGCCCAAACGGTCCACATGGTGGGTTGAATGGTTGGACAGCATTTTGATGCGGTCGCCCTTTTTCAACACGCCGTCCATCACGCGCACCAAAACAACCACCCCCAAATAGGCGTCATACCAACTGTCCACCAACATCGCCTTTAGCGGTGCATCCCGTTCCCCCGTTGGGGCGGGCAGGCGTTGAACAATCGCCTCAAGCGTTTCTTTGATCCCGATGCCCGTTTTCGCCGATACCATCAGCGCATCTGATGCATCAATGCCAATCACATCTTCGATCTGTTCGGCGACACGATCACAATCCGCCGCGGGCAGGTCAATTTTGTTCAACACGGGCACAATTTCATGATCCGCATCAATCGCCTGATAAACGTTTGCCAATGTCTGCGCCTCAACCCCTTGGGTGCTGTCCACCACCAAAAGCGACCCTTCGACAGCGCGCATGGACCGCGATACCTCATATGCGAAATCGACGTGGCCGGGTGTGTCGATCAGGTTCAGAACATAGGATTCACCGTCATCGGCGATGTAATCAATCCGCACTGTGTTTGCCTTGATCGTAATGCCGCGTTCGCGTTCGATGTCCA
>CAXACF010000380.1:0-2679 GCA_963967125.1 uncultured Rhodobacterales bacterium
GCCGTTGTTTGGTTTTTGGTGCCAAAAATTTTGGTTTTATGCAAGGCGGCGGTGGCGCATTCTCACCAAGGTAAAAAACCACACTAAAAAATAGCATCCGCAGCGAGAGTTGTGTCGTATTTCAATGTATGTTACGCGACCCTCAACATCATTGGAGACAAAGCAAATGAGTGATTATGTTGTTAAGGACATAGCTTTAGCGGATTTTGGCCGCAAGGAATTGGACATTGCGGAAACTGAAATGCCTGGATTGATGGCGCTTCGCTCTGAATATGGCGAAAGCAAGCCACTGAAAGGCGCGCGCATCGTCGGCTCACTTCATATGACGATCCAAACAGCGGTTTTGATTGAAACATTGGTGGCACTGGGTGCTGATGTGCGCTGGGCGTCTTGCAACATCTTCTCTACACAGGACCACGCAGCAGCAGCCATTGCAGCAGCGAACATTCCTGTCTTTGCAATCAAAGGCCAGTCATTGGAAGAGCATTGGGATTACTTAGATAAATCATTCATGTTCCCAGAAGGCCCAAACATGATCTTGGACGATGGCGGTGACGCGACATTGTACGTTCTATTGGGCGCACGTGCAGAAGCGGGTGAAGATATCATTCCCGTGCCACAGTCCGAAGAAGAGGCCGTGATCAAGGCGCAAATCAAAAAGCGTATGGAACAATCGCCAGGTTGGTTCACGAAAACCCGCGATGCGATCAAAGGCGTGTCAGAGGAAACAACAACAGGTGTTCACCGTCTGTATGAATTGGTGAAAAATGGCCAGCTACCGTTCCCTGCGATCAACGTGAATGACTCGGTCACGAAATCGAAGTTCGACAACAAATACGGCTGTAAAGAATCCCTTGTTGACGGCATTCGCCGCGCAACCGACACGATGATGGCGGGTAAGACCGCAGTTGTCTGTGGATATGGCGACGTGGGCAAAGGCTCTGCCGCGTCACTTCGCGGTGCAGGTGCGCGTGTTAAGGTAACCGAGGTTGATCCGATCTGTGCGCTTCAGGCCGCGATGGATGGGTTTGAGGTACTAACGCTCGAAGATGCTGTTGAAACGGCAGACATCTTTATCACCACAACAGGCAACAAAGACGTCATTCGCATCGAACATATGCGCGCGATGAAGGACATGGCGATTGTTGGAAACATCGGTCACTTTGACAACGAAATCCAAGTTGCACACCTAAAGAACCACAAATGGACCAACATCAAAGATCAGGTGGATATGATCGAAATGCCATCAGGCAACCGTATCATTCTGCTGTCAGAGGGTCGTCTCTTGAACCTTGGTAATGCAACTGGCCACCCATCCTTTGTGATGTCAGCCTCGTTTACAAACCAGGTTTTGGCGCAGATCGAACTTTGGACTAAGGGCGATGAATACAACAACGATGTTTATATCCTACCAAAGCATTTGGACGAAAAGGTTGCGCGCCTGCATTTGGATCGCATCGGTGTGAAGCTTACGACACTTGCCAAAGATCAAGCAGACTACATCGGCGTCACACCACAAGGCCCATTCAAGCCTGAACATTACAGATACTAAACGGCAAAGCTTAAACCTATTGCTTGCAAGCCCTGTGTGAAATTCATGCAGGGCTTGTTTTTTGTGCGCTCTGCGCCACAACTTCTATTCTTCCCCGCAGATTTTGTTTGTCATCGCATGGTTTTTGAATAAATTTTACAAAAGTAAATAAAATAATCCAAAAGGGTATATTATGGGAAAGCGCGACGAACTGATCGAAAAGTATGCAGATGATCTGAAAAATAAATGTGGGATGCAGCCAGACATGGATTTGTTGACAGCTGTGACCATAGGATGTGGGCCATCTATCTACAATGCGGATGCATCTACAGTTGCTGGGAGCCAAGAGAGCGAGTTGGAAACAGTCAAAAACAATTTTCTGATTAAGAAACTTGGCTTGTCTGATGGGCCTGAATTAATGGATGCAATCAATAGCGTGATCGACACATATGGCCGTTCTGAACGGAACAAATATCGCGCCGTTGTTTATTACATGCTGACCAAGCATTTCGGTAAAGAGGCTGTCTATTCTTAAAGATTTCAATTTTTAAAGACTGTTTTGAATAAATTTCGAAATAGTCTTTGCTTGGAAATCGCACCCTGTCATGTATTGTTGTTTTGTCAGGCTAGGAAGGCCGGACCCTAAACGACAGTCCGTGATGTGGGATCACAGGGGTGACAGATGGGTTCCGGTTCGGCCGGAACCTATTTCTTTTACATCGCTGTCAAAATCAGCCCAATCAATCCACACCCTGCCACAGCGTATCCGCCATCAATCAGAGTTAGTTTGAAGGGGCGCATACCGTAGGCATTGTTAATCATAATCCAAGGCGAGATGAAAAATAATCCAACTCCAAGGCCACTGATTAGCCCCTTGTCCATTGTGTCAATCGCGGCCATCTCAAATGTATGTCGCATCATTCCAGAGACCAGTAGCATCGCAATCCCTGACATCACAAATGGTGTTATCATGCGACCGCCAATGGGATTTCCGTTTTCGTCACATTTTATTCCTGATGCGTTGATCCAAGGTTTTGACAACAATGAGTACCATGCTGCACCAAGCATGAATGCCGCCGCTGCAGCCACAATAACGCTGATATATTCCATGTAATTCTCCCTTATTCTGACACAAGGGTATCAGAAAA
>CAXACF010000381.1:0-2677 GCA_963967125.1 uncultured Rhodobacterales bacterium
TATGCAAATGAATGGTAAAGGTTCAAAAATTTGGGAAGATTTAACTGATCAAGCCTATAAAAATTCTAGTAATATTGCAATTGTTTTAGACGAGATTGTATATTCAGCTCCTGGTGTTACCAATGGTGCAATTACTGGTGGAAGGTCAGAAATATCTGGAAACTTTACTTTAAATGAAGCAATTGACTTGGCAAACGTCCTCAGAGCTGGTAAATTACCTGCATCTGCTGATATAATTCAATCTGAAGTCGTTGGACCATCATTAGGAAAAGAGTCCATTGATAAAGGTATTAATTCCTTTTTGATAGCTCTATTATTAGTTTTGGCTTGGATGATTTTTTATTACGGAAGAGCAGGATTGTATGCTGATATTGCTTTAGTATTAAATATTGTTTTGAACCCACGCAAGGATGGTTGCGCAATCGGCTTTTAATTCAACTGAAAATGCAGTGGATACTGACCATCCTGAAATGGACCGAACATGTCTGGAATGTCAGGATGTTCGACGGGTTCACCAGAATAATCCGCAACTAGGTTCTGTTCAGATACATAGGCCACATAGAAGCTATGATCATTTTCGGCCAATAAATGATAGAACGGCTGCTCTTTTGCGGGGCGGCTGTCTTCTGGAATAGACTCGTACCATTCCTCTGTATTTGCAAACTCAGGATCAACATCAAACACGACACCACGAAACGGATGTTTGCGATGACGCACGATCTGGCCAAGATTATATTTTGCAAACTGCTGGTTCATACACACGAATACCCCCGAGTCCGCTAGATAATGTTTTACACCCAATTTGTCTAGGATCACATTCGTTAAAACAGGAAACAATCTGTGATCAAATGGGCGACATTCTTTGTCCAAACGTGTTAAAATTCGCACCATAAGGTCTCTTGTTGGTCGTCCACCAACTTTCTTGTTCCTTCACACAATTGTGCTTTTTAAAGTCCAACAATTTAGCTACAATGGTGCAAAATTAAAAAAAGCGAGAGGCGATTATGAGCAGTACCCTTCGCGCAGTTATCTTACTTCTTCTTGTGGCCTCTTGCGGCGTTGCCCGTTACAGCCCACCAAGAAACTTGGACAACGCGTGCTCTATTCTGGCACAACGACCTGCCTTTGATAGAGCTTTTCAAGCTGTAAAACGTAAATGGGGCGTTCCGGTTCACGTACAGATGGCGATCATTCACCAAGAGAGCAGGTTCAAGGCCGATGCGCGCACACCCATGAAATATATCCTTGGTGTCATTCCAACGGGCCGTCAAAGTTCCGCATTTGGATATTCACAAGCGCTTGATGGAACTTGGAAAGAATATCGCCAATCGACAGGACGCTTTGGTGCGCGTCGTGACGACATTTACGATGCTGCTGATTTCATTGGTTGGTATTTGGCAGCGTCAAACCGAGAGCTTGGCATTTCGCTAAGCGATACGCGCAATCAGTACCTCGCCTATCACGAAGGCCGTACAGGATATAAACGCCGTTCATATAATTCAAAACGATGGTTGTTGGATGTATCCGCCAAAGTGCGCGCACGTGGTAACACTTACGAACGTCAGTTACGCAGTTGCAGACGTAGTTAAATCAATCACGCTGCGTCCGCTGCATGATTTCAAGTGACACATTAAATAAGCTTGAGCGGAGTTTTCCGCCAAGCTGCAAATCATCCAGAACAAAAATTGTACGCTCACCACTTTCGTTGAACAACGCCCATTGGTGCAAGTCAATCTCTGGTCCTGTGAAATAAAAATCCATCCGCCCGCGTTCAGGGTGATCAGGGTCCTGAACACTTAGGATCGTTGCAGTTCCATCATAATGATGCCCGACAACCATACGCGCATTTTCCAGATCAACGCGTTTTGCCAAAACCAAGCCCAGTGGCGTTTTATCCAAAGGATAATTTTGTGGCATTCCATCACCTTGAGGATCAAAGACCGACAGAGTGTTCGACACCGCTAGCACCAATGCCGAATTTGGCGGATCGTATTCGAAACGAATGAGGCCAGGGCGTTGAATGTAAATGTCACCTGTATCCCGACTGCCGTCGGCATTGATTTGGTGAAACGACGATTGGGCTGTCGTCATCTTATTCAGATATTCTGACAATTGTGCCAATGACAGTTTATCCGCAAACGCAGGGGTTGAGAATAATAGCGATGTAAGAGCGGCGGCAATTGAAAATTTGTTCATATCATCAACATATTCAACCCCGTTTCACGATGATACCCCCATCACGCTTTGGTGAAGTGGGGTATCCTGAAATGGGCGATTTATTGCTGTTCAGGGACAAGGATTTCTCGTTTACCCACGTGGTTTGCTGCTGAAATCAAACCTTCATCTTCCATCTGTTCGACCAAGCGCGCGGCCTTATTATACCCAATGGCCAGTTTGCGTTGGATATAGCTGGTTGAAACCTTGCGATCTTTTAGCACGACTGCAACGGCTTGATCATATAATGCATCTTCGCCGTCTGTGTTGCCACCCAATCCCAGCACCATATCAATGCCATCTACCTTATCGTCATCGGGTCCTTCCACAACCCCCGACTTATATTCAGGTGGACCATATGCCTTAAGGTGGTTGACGATTTCTTCGACTTCTTCATCCGAAACAAAGGGACCATGGCAACGCGTGATTTTTGAACCACCCGCCATGTATAGCATGTCACCCA
>CAXACF010000382.1:0-2663 GCA_963967125.1 uncultured Rhodobacterales bacterium
GTATCGCACCCATGGCGCTTAGCCATCGACTACGCCGCGATCCTTTGGATGATACTGGATCAGCTGTCCGCGTCGAGCGAACATTAGATGCTGTTTTGGGGTGAAATGTCTGATCAAAAGACATATCTCGCCAATTTGGCACTTCAGCTTTGCCAGATAGATCCAAAAACATTCGGTGGCATTGTGTTCAAAACCGGCGCTGGCGCGCATATGAATAGGGTACGCATCGCCCTAAGCAATTCAGAGTTAGGATCAAAAATCATAAACCCCAGTATGGACGTATCTGATCTGATTGGCGGTATTGACCCGATTGAAAGCCTTACGATTGGAAAGCTTATCCATAAACCAGGGGTGCTTGCGCGCGCGGGTTGGAACGTTTTGGTTATGGCCGAGCGGCTGCCTCGGCAATCTGCGGCATTGATCGCTCAGCATATGGACACAAATCACACTGATCCATTTTGTATCTTTGACGAAAGTGAGCCAAACGAAGAAAACCAACTTGGCGCGCTGAACGAGTGCATGGCGTTTTTCTTTGATCTAAACGATCTGCGCCATGATGAATTTTCAGTCGATATTACCCCCATCTCATTGATTGAAAGAGAAATCCCAGAACTTTCCCCCGATCAACAAGCATTGATTGTCTCTGTTGCGTTGCAATTTGGTATATTTTCCCTGCGACCTGTCGTGATGGTTCAGCGTGCTGCTCAATATTTGTGCCTGTTGGATGGACGAGATACAGTTTCGCAAGATGATATAGATACTGCAGCGCAACTTATCTATGCGCATAGGGCCACCAGCATACCTGCAGAAGAGGACAAGGCAGAGCCACAAAACGAACCCACCGAGCCGAATGATACCACGGACCCCGGTGCAGAAAATGATAGTCTGGAATTGCCAGAAGACTTAGTCATTGAGGCGGTCAAGGCCATATTGCCAAAAGATATCCTAAATCAGATCAGTGCAAAGAAAAGCGCTCAGGTGAGATCTAATGGGGACGGCTTTGGACTTGCCCAAAAATCTGCGCTTCGCGGGCGCCCTCTTCCTGCGCTTATCGGTCGACCAAACGACCAAGCGCGGATCGATATTTTATCAAGTTTACGTACGGCTGCGCCCTGGCAAAAGCTGCGCAGATCACAGTCATCTAGTGACGCGCGAATTATCATTTTCCCAAGTGACCTGCACATTCAAAGGTTCCAAAATCGGTCCGAACGTGTCGTTATATTCTCTGTCGACGCATCCGGTTCTGCCGCCATGAACCGTTTGGGAGAAGCCAAGGGCGCCGTTGAATTGATGTTGGCCCAAGCGTACTCAAAGCGCGATTACGTGGCTTTGATCGGGTTCCGAGATGGGCGTGCGGACATCTTACTTCCCCCAACAAGATCACTTGTGCAGGCGAAAAAAAACCTAGCCGCACTTGCCGCAGGTGGTGGAACTCCGCTGGCAATGGGAATGAACAGCGCATTGAATCTAGCCTCTCTTGTGCGCAGAAGCGGTAAATTACCAAGCATGGCCTTTTTGACAGATGGGAGAGGCAATATTGATCTAGAGGGGCAACCAGGACGTCAAAAAGCGATGAGCGATGCTGCGCACGTTGCAGAGATGGGCCGAACATTGAATGTGCCTGCGATCTTTATTGATTGTGGACGACGCGGAAACCCCGAATTGGCGAATATCGCAGACAAAATGGGTGGCGAGTATTTGTGCTTACCACGCGCGAATGCTCAGGAAATTTCGGCTTTGGCGCAATCGCATTTGGAATAACCATGAACGACCGCATTCCAAACTGGTGGCCAAATAAATCCGCTTCACGGTTTCTAACCGTGCGCGAATATAAGTGGCATTTCCAATTGATTGGCGCGGGAAAGCCCTGTGTTTTATTCATCCACGGGACAGGTGCATCAACACATAGTTGGGCGCCATTGATCCACGAACTAAATGAACGTTACCAAATTTTGGCAATTGATTTACCGGGCCATGGATTTTCAAGCGTGCCGCGCTTTGGTCGCAGCACACTTGAGACTATTACCGATGGCGTTGCCCGCTTATTGAACCAGTTGGATATTGTGCCGACACATATTGTTGGTCATTCCGCAGGTGCAGCAATTGCCGTGCAGCTTGGCGCACGTACCCACGTCAAAACCCCAGTGACTTGCATCAATGCCGCATTCGGTAATTTTTCGGGAATGGCAGGAATAATGTTTCCATATATCGCCAAGCTAGCCGCGATCGCGCCTTTTTCATCCAGCTTTATCGCACAAATGGCCCAAGATACGACCCGCGTTGGGAAACTTATGGACGGCACGGGTTCAAAGTTGTCCACCGATCAACTGCGCGGTTATCAATTTCTGTTCCAACGAAAACAGCATGTCCAAGGAACGCTACAATTGATGGCCGATTGGAATTTGGACAGTTTTTTATCAAAACTCACACAAGTCCAAAACCCGATTCAGTTCGTCACTGGTGCGAATGACAAAACTGTACCATCATCCGTGTCTCAGGAGTGGGCAAAACGGATCGCATCTGCGGAATTTATTGAGTTTAGGGGGTATGGGCACCTAATTCAGGAAGAAACCCCCGAGATCATAGCGCCATTGATCACTCGGGGGCGCTGAAAATTTTAGAAACTAACTTAGTTGCCCAGCGTTGCATGGTACGCAATCACA
>CAXACF010000383.1:0-2652 GCA_963967125.1 uncultured Rhodobacterales bacterium
TAGATATCGTTTAATCTCTTCGTGCTCATCCGCGGTCTCATCAGCGATCCAATCCACAGACAACCCAGAAATATCTACCAAATTTGATGGCGCGCGAAGGGGTTCAAGTGGAAGGAAAACGGAAACTTCGGTCCCAACGTCTTGTTCGCTAATCAATTGGATGCGTCCGTCCATTCGATTGACCAAATGAAGCGAGATCACCAAACCCAATCCCGTACCACCAACGCGCCGCGTTGCAACTGGTTCACCCTGCATGAAGGGTTCAAACAGATTTTTCTGTACCTCTTGACTCATGCCAATGCCATTGTCTTTGACATCGATCCGCATTTGTCCCGCGGATGTCATCGACACACTGAAACGCACGTGACTGTCACGTTCTGTTAAATCATGCGCAGAATATTTTACCGCATTACTTAATAAGTTCAGCATAACTTGACGTAAACGCCCACCATCAATCATACCAAACTCTGGAACCTTCGGATCGATAAATAGATGGATTTTCACACCCAAATCATCGGCCATATGCTGCAGGGTCAGGGCCACACCTTCGATCGTGGCGCGCATGTCTGTTTTTGATCGACTGATTTCCAGCTTGCCCGCATCAATTTTACTGGCATCCAGAATGTCATCAATGATCCGCAACAAGGAAAAGGCAGAATTGCGAATAATGCCCAAAACACGCTGTTGTTCTTGGGTTGGACGCAGGGTCTCCATAACCTCAATCATGCCAACCATGCCATTCATGGGCGTTCTGATTTCATGGCTCATATTCGCCAAAAAATCGCCTTTGGCATTCGCCGCCTCTTCTGCACGCAGGCGCGCTTGGAAAAGTTCATCTTCTGTCTGTCCAGCAAGGATTGAGAAATAGGCAAGTTCAGCAACCAACAAAACCGCGACCGTCCCCATAAGCAGATAGTTAATGATTTCTACGGAAAGCGAATTTTGAACCGGCGGAATCCCGAATAAGCGCTCAGAACTCGAAGCCAAATCAAAATAGATCACACAGGCCCATGCAAGGGCGCTGTAGGCCATGAAAGCATACAAATAGCTCCGCTCTGTTTTCCATGAAAACGCCAAAAACGGCAGAGCCAAGATGGGGAAGAATAGTAGATCGACTTGCGTGCCATGTTCAGAAACGATGATCCCGAACACCGTTGTCAAAATGGCATTGATCAACCAAAACGCGCGGGCGATCGTGTCAAAGCGAAACAGAAACAACAGCAGACTAAGACCATAAACACCTGCAACCGATCCTGCGATGGCAAATCCTGCCAAATCGCCCAACACAATCATCATCACAGCCCAACAGGTCGCAACGATAACAATCACCTGAACCGCAAGTTGACTAACGCGCACACGGCGTTCGCGATCAATCTCGATCATGTTAGGAAGTTCAGAGGCTGACATCCACTCTACCACTCATAATATCGTTAAATCACCTGTATTCATGATCAACGACTTGCACATAAGTTAGTTTACATACAAATTCGCCACAAAATCTAGCGGGTTAATGCAAAATGAAACATGCTCTTTTGATAATTGATGTTCAAAACGATTTTTGTCCTGGCGGATCGCTGGCGGTCGCAGATGGGGATAAGATCGTTTCAGGGATCAATGACATCATGAATGATTTCGATTACGTGATATTGACCCAAGATTGGCACCCCGCAAACCACAGTTCATTCGCAAGCAATCAAAATGCCGATCCATTTGGCGTGATTGACATGCCTTATGGACCACAAGTTCTATGGCCTGATCACTGTATCCAAGGGTCATTCGGCAGCGCACTTCATGAAGATTTGAACACAACACGCGCCGATTTGATTATTCGAAAAGGTCAGAACCCTGATGTGGATAGTTATTCTGCGTTTTTCGAAAATGACCACAAAACCGCGACTGGCCTGCATGGGTATCTGACAGAACGGTCCGTATCCAAAGTGACACTTGTCGGATTGGCCACGGATTATTGCGTTAATTTTTCGGCACAAGACGCCGTAAAATTGGGGTATGAAACACATGTTCGCATTGATCTGTGCCGCGCCATTGACCTTGATGGATCATTGGATCAGGCACGCAGCGATTGGGATGCGTTAGGAATAGGAATTTCGTAATGGTGGATATCGCGACACGCGTTTGGAACCACAAATGGCGCATTGATCCCATTGTCAGATCACTGATCGACACGGATTTCTATAAACTGTTGATGTGCCAATCAATCCATCGCAACAAACCCGATACGCAGGTAACATTCAGTCTGATCAATCGCTCAAAACATATCCGCTTGGCCGAATTGATCGACGAAGGGGAATTGCGCGAACAACTGGATCATATCCGCAGTCTATCGCTCAGCCGCGGCGAAAGCACGTGGTTGCGCGGAAATACCTTTTACGGCAAGCGGCAGATGTTCAGACCCGATTTTATGGAATGGTTTGAAAACCTACGATTGCCCGATTACCACCTAGAAAAACGTGATGGGCAATATGAACTGACGTTTGAAGGCAGCTGGCCTGAGGTGATGTTGTGGGAAATCCCAGCCCTTGCAGTGTTGATGGAATTGCGCGGCCGTGCCGTGTTAAAGGATATGGGGCGCTTTGAAATCCAAGTTTTGTACGCACGCGCGATGACAAAACTTTGGGAAAAGGTAGAACGCCT
>CAXACF010000384.1:0-2651 GCA_963967125.1 uncultured Rhodobacterales bacterium
GTATTAGCCCGCATAATATCCCGTCCTGTGGCGTTCAAGTCCGAACTGCGTGCCGCGCTCCAAAATTCACCCCGCACAGAAAGAGTGCCGCCAATGCGCGCGACAGGTACGCGTTGTTCGAATTGGCCAAACGAGGTCAGGAAGGGGCGGTTGCCCTCGTTATCATAGAGAGACTGATAGTTGGACAGGCTGATTTCCTGGTGCTGATCCTCTTTAGTACGCTCCAACGTGACATTCGATTCCATTGTTTCGCTGGTATCTAATTGATAGTCCCCAACATAGGCGTCATCCGATACAGATTGCAGCGTGAATCCAAGTTTATAGCCATCCAAAACATTGAATTTTCCAACAATCCTGCCGTATGCGCGCAGCGATTCGGATTCAATATCATCATCTGAAATCGCGCCATCAAAGGTGAAGGATCCGTTTTTCACAACTTGACGATAGCGCACTTCAAGCGTGCGTGTTTGGGCCGATATATAGGGCGTAAGCGTGATATCCTTGTCAGTTCCAATTGGAATAAAATAGGGCACAACCACCCCTGTCCCAAGGCGTGATGTTGACCGAATGCTAGGCACCAAAAAGCCCGCTGCACGTTTCAGGCTTGGATCAGGAATACGTAGGCGGGGCAGGTAAAGAATGGGAATGTCTGCCACACGGACTTGTGCGTTTTTAAAATGAACGGTCCGCTTTAATTTGTCATGACGCACGGCACTTGCCCTGATCTGCCAAAGGGGCGGACGTGTTTCACAGGATATACAAGATGTCGCTGCGACCCCGCGCAACTCTGCTGTGATCCCATCAATCCGTTCCATTTCGGCGGCCTGCAATTCCAGCTGATTTTCCAGCATGATCCGCGCAGATTTCAACAATCCATTTTGCAAATCACGGCTCAGCTCTGCGAACTCTGCCTCAATCGTATCACCGTTTTCATCGGTATATAGGATCGGACCGGTGACATTTAATGTTTCCGTTTCTGTATCATATCGTATTTCTTCGGCGATAAGGTTTTCAGCCCCATGAAAGATTTCAATATCACCACTGGCAATCAAATCCCCATCTGGTGCAATTTCGATGCGATCTGCAATCATGCGCACCGGATCGTCTGGGTCCTGGGCCAAAGCTAGGCTTGTAGATGCAAGCAAAAAGGAAACGAAGATCAGAAGGCGCGTCATCCGTCTTCCATATGTAAAATGATGCCCATGGCCAATAGAATAGTGGCCAGTGGTGGGGCGTAAGCCGCAAAAAGGATGGGGATTTGTCCCGTCTCACCCAGAATTTGCGCAAAGTTGCGCACGTAATACAGACCGAAACCAAAAATGACCGAAACGATCAATGCTTGTCCTGTGCCGCCGAACCGAACATGGCGCATGGTAAAGCTTGCGCCGATTAGCAACATCCCAATCAAAAACAAGGGACGCGCAATTTCCATGTGCAGCCACACAGAATGCCGGCGCGCCGAAAAGCCCGCGGATTCAAGTTGCGAGATATAGGCGGGTAAATCCCAGATCGAAATTGAGGACGGATTGCCAATTCGGTCGCGAATCTGTTCCAGCGTTAGGTTTGATGGCACATCAAATTGCCGCACGTTTTGGGCCAAGTTTTGGGGATTTTCCCCCGAACTTATCGGCCAAACAGTTGCATTTCGCAAAACCCAACGCCCCGTTTCTAGTCGTGCTGTATCCGCCTCAATCCGCCGATTTGGTCCGCCTGTTTCACCATATGAAATCAGCGTAACGTCAAACAAAACAGTCCCATCCAAATTTGACCGCGCCGCACGAATAACCGTCTGGCCCAAATCGTCGCCTTGTCTTAACCATAGGCCTTCGGACCCAATTGAAAAATTTGCACGCCGACCGTCAAAATATGTTTCACGCAGGTCCACATACTGTTTTTTGGTGCTGGCAACGATGGGATTGCCAAGTCCAACGATCAAACTGCCCAAAATCAACATGGCAAAAACGGGGGCGATTAATGTTTGAAAGATTGACCGTCCCGCGGCGCGGGAAATCACCAATTCGCTTGATCGCGCAAGCGACAAGAAAAACCATAATGAGGCCAAGATCGCGATCAGCGGGAAAATTTGATAAAGCTCTGTCGGTAAATTGAACAAGGTCAAAATTGCCACCTGCGTGGCATCTGCGCGATCACCCACTTGGCGCAATTGTTCAACATAGGCGATTAACCCGATGAATAGCGTAAAGATCGCGGTCACACTGAGGAAAATAATCAAAAATCGGTTTGCAAAATATCGATGTAAAATCATGTATTTTGCCCCGATAACTTTCTTTGTTTGCGCAATACATTTGGATTGATCGATAGATACATTAATACCCAGAACATGACCAAACCAACGACAGAGGGTGCATAAACCAAATACCATAGGTCAAGATTTGTGCGCGCAGGCTCTGTAACAACACTTTCCACCAATTTCACAATCACAAGCAGAAAAATCGCCAATGCGATAAAGCGTCCTGATCCAAACCTGCTGAAACCAGCTGCGTATAATGCGGCAAAACCGATCATGCTTGACACCAAACAAAGTGCTGCAAATTGTATGCGACGATGTTTATCTTCGATCACCCGCGACATGGGTTGCCCCGTCAGGTCCGCCGCCAATTGCGGATCCGTCCACAGCAACACTGTGGGCA
>CAXACF010000385.1:0-2630 GCA_963967125.1 uncultured Rhodobacterales bacterium
CCATA
Source organism: uncultured Rhodobacterales bacterium (assembly GCA_963967125.1). GTDB lineage: Bacteria > Pseudomonadota > Alphaproteobacteria > Rhodobacterales > Rhodobacteraceae > HIMB11. The sequence goes on from CAXACF010000385.1 coordinate 6, forward strand.
TGAACCAAGATTCGTTTGGCATAGTCACGTGTGTATTTTCGCGCGTAGTTATAACGGAACTCTGGGAGGGTTTGATGAAACTAAAAGTAAAATTAACTGGCGCGGTTTCTGCGATCGCACTTAGTTTGACCGCTGTTGCAGCACAGGCGGATGTGTTGTTCTGGTCTACTCAGGCAAAACCTGTAGAAGAAGCGCAAGCGATGCGTGATCAGGTCTTGTCGGGTGCTGATATGGCAATCGACTATCAGCCGAATGATGGTGGTCCTTGGCTGACACGTTTGAATGCGGAACTTCAGGCGGGTTCAGGATCAATTGGTGTCCTAGGCGCACTTCACGGTGATTTCTCGGCTATGGATGACGCGGATCTTGTCGATTTGGGTGGAATGGGCGTTGCGTCAGCATCTGCAACATTCAACGAGCTTGCAAAACTTGGCACAGGTGACATGCAGTACATCCCATGGATGCAAGCAAGCTACATCATGGCCGCCAGCAAAGAGGCACTGCCGTACCTGCCAGAAGGCGCGGATATTGATGCGCTAACGTATGATCAATTGATCGCGTGGGCGGGGAACATCAAGGAAGCAACTGGTGAAGCGAAATTTGGTTTCCCAGCGGGGCCAAAGGGATTGAAGCACCGCTTCTTCCAAGGGTATCTATATCCATCATACACGAATGGCGTTGTGCGCACCTTTGCATCTGACGAAGCGGTCACAGCATGGGAAAAAATGCGCGAATTGTGGGCGGTGACGAACCCAGCCTCAACAAACTTCTCATTCCTACAGGAACAGTTGTTGAATGGTGATGCATGGATTGCATTCGATCACACATCACGTCTTGCTGGTGCATTTAACGAACGCCCAGATGATTTTGTCGCGTTCCCCGCGCCAGCTGGTCCAACAGGTCGTGGTTTTATGCCCGTTATCGCCGGTGTTGCTATCCCACGCACGGCTCCTGATATGGACGCATCAAAAGCGGTCGTTGCTCACATGCTGAAGCCAGAAACACAATTGGCGACGCTGCGTGCGACGAACTTCTTCCCTGTAGTTGATGTGGAACTCCCTGGTGATCTACCGCCAGCGGTTCAGGCTGCAGGTGGCGCAGTTGCGAAGATGTCAGGATCTGCAGATGCGAACCCAGGGCTGCTTCCTGCGGGATTGGGCGCCAAAGGTGGCGACTTCAATCGCGTCTTCGTCGACAGCTTTGAGCGTATTGTCCTTGCGGGCCAAGATATCCGCACGGTTCTAGATGATCAAAAAGGCAAATTGGCCGCGATCATGAACGAAACTGGCGCACCATGCTGGGCACCAGATGCCCCATCTGAGGGCGCGTGCCCCGTCGAATAAGACGTTGAATTTCCTATTCTGTCCGGTGGGGTTTGCTCCATCGGGCAGAACCCGATATTCACCTGAATAAATCCAAGTAAACTGAGGTTATGCAATGCAAGCGCGCTATCTGCCCTACATACTAATTGCGCCCGTTTCTGTTTTCTTGGGTCTATTTTTTCTCTACCCATTCTATCTTGTTGCTCAGACCGCATTCTATGATGGCGCGGGTTGGTCATTGAAAAATTTCCAAGAGGTGACATCCTATTGGAAATTTCCAATCTCGTTCAAAAATACGCTTTGGCTTGCCGCCGTTGTCGTTCCAATCCAATTGGCGCTTGCGCTGTTGATGGCGACAATGGTGAACGCCATGAAAAAGGGACGTGATTTGGTTTTGTATATTTGGACCATTCCCTTGGGGATCTCTGATCTCGCCGCTGGGATCATTTGGCTCGCAATTTTTGAACAATCAGGGTTCCTAAATTCGATGATGCATGGCTTGGGCTTAATTGATCGCCCAACCGCGTTGATCAGTTATCAAAACCCCACATTGATCTTTGTGGCAATTGCACTTGCTGAAATTTGGCGGGCAACGGCGATCATGCTTGTGATCCTTGTTGCGGGGATCGGGCTGATCCCAAAGGAATATTACGAAGCAGCGCAGGTTTTTGGCGCGGGGCGGTGGAAACAGTTTGTACGCATCACCTTGCCATTGCTGCGTCCATCGCTTTCCACGGCATTGGTATTGCGCGTGATCCTTGCATTTGAAGTCTTCGCAGTTGTTCAGGCGCTGGGAGGAACACTCTTCCCAGTTTTGATGAGCGAAACATATGCCTATCAATTCGAATTGTTGAACGGCAGTGCGGCCGCTGCAGTGGCGCTGATCATTCTTGGAATTTCCATTGCCTCTACAATTGTGATCCTGCGCGTCCTGCGCGTTCCTAAAGGAGCGACGATCTGATGACTATGGCATCTTCTGCACCTCGGGATCCTCGGCGTACAGGTCGCTATGTCTATGCGACTGCTGTATTTTTGCTATGCGCATGGGTGCTGGGTCCGCTGTATCTTTTGTTCGTGAACACTCTGTCATCCCCTGAGGCAGTTAACAGTTTCCCAAAGGCTTATGTCCCCGAATTTAACTTTGAAAGTATTGAATTCTTCATGGAATTTGCAGGCATGACCAGTGCCCTGTGGAATTCAATCCAGGTGGCTACACTGACGATGATCATGTCCATTTTGGTGGGGGCCCCTGCGGGCTATGCACTGTCCCGATTTGAGTTTAAAGGAAAAGAAACCTTTCGTA
>CAXACF010000386.1:0-2627 GCA_963967125.1 uncultured Rhodobacterales bacterium
TGCTGCCGTTGTTGTGATTGGGATTGAACCAGGTTGGACCAAGCGTATCACCATGGCATCCGCGCAACAGGTAAGCCAGTTGCAGAGTTATAAATTGGACAAAACGGCAATTTTGAAACAATCCGAGCCGCCAGCTGGGCCGCAAAAGAGTTTGTTCACATGACGTCAGAGTATCAGCGTGAAGAATGCTCAATCTCTGAACTTTGGGTGTCAACCAAATGCGGTGAAAGTGATACAACAACGGGTCTGGGGTCCTGCCCAACTGTTGGCAACATGTATGACAAACTATTGCCAGAAGGGATCACAGGGTTCTTTGGTGAAACATCTGAAATCACAGGTGCGGAACACATTTGTCAAAAACGCGCAATCAACGAAGAGGTTGGTGAGCGTTGGTACAAAATGTGGAAAGCGTATCAAGACGACGTTATCTTTGCGCACCAAACGGATGACCTATCTGACAGTCAGCCAACCAAAGGTAACATCGAAGGCGGCCTGACCACGATTGAGGAAAAAGCGCTTGGCAACCTAGAGAAAATCGGTCGTACATCACAGTACATTGATATCCTAGAGCCCGCAGAAGCACCACAATCTGGCAACGGTTTGTACTTTATGGACAGTTCATCTGCGGCTGCGGAATGTGTGACATTGATGGCAGCGGGTGGTGCAGTCATTCACACGTTCCCGACAGGTCAGGGTAACGTTGTGGGTAACCCAATCGTTCCGGTGATAAAAATCACGGCAAACCCACGTACTGTGCGCACAATGAGCGAACACGTGGACGTTGATGTGTCTGGCATCCTACGCCGTGAAATGACAATCGACGAAGCAGGTGATGATTTGATCGACATGATCTGCCGCACAGCGAACGGACGCAACACAGCAGCAGAAGCATTGGGACACCGCGAATTCTCAATGACGAAACTGTATCGTTCGGCGTAAATCACAAAGGGCGGCTGCCTAGCCGCCCTTATCCTTAGGATGCTGTAGAAAGCGTCTTTATCCCAACCGCCTCGTTCAAAAATAGATCAGGCGCACAGGTTTCTGATAATTCAATCTTGGCCTTCACGTTTTGGGATTCTAGGTTGGCCTCGGTCTCGATCAGTGAAAAGACACCTTCACAGATTTGCCCGTTCGTGCGCACCACTTGCACTGGATTACCTGCCACAACCCCGACACTGTCTGCATCCACCAACTGATCGACGTATACGAATGTCTCTACACTTTTTTCTGTGGGGTCATAGATTTCTGCAGCTTGGCTTCCTTGTGCAACGCAATCCCCGATATTGGCGTTGAAATTCAACAAGACACCGTCAAAGGGTGCGCGTAATGTCAGCGCCTCTAGGTCCAGTTCGCGTGCTTGTAATTCCAGCTCACCAATCTCTAATGCGATTTCGGCGCGTCCTTTGGCGGCCTTGGCGCGCTCTAGCGCTTCTTCGGCGCGCTGCACAACAAAGGTTGCGTCCAATTTGCGCCGCTCTGCCGCGTCAAGTGTGGTTTCATTCACAAGACCCCGTTGGAACAGCACGCGCGTGCGGTCGTATTCACGGTTTACGAAATCTTGTTCTTCGCTGACACGTGCCACATCTGCATTTGCAACTGTGATCGCGAACGCGCGTTCGCTGACGGCGGCTTTCAAATCACTTAGGCGCACTTGTGCGGTTTTATGTGCCAAATTCGCGGCGCGATCATCCAGCTGAACCAAAATTTGCCCTGCCGTTGCTGTGCCTGATTTGATCGCATCGCTTGACAGCGATGTGATGCATCCGCGTGCCTCATATGACAGGCCTGTTTTGTTGTTGGCAACAACGGTACCAGCAAGGTTAATGGAATTGAATTCACCCTCTGCCAGAATGGGAGAGGCGAGGAGCGAAAGTGCAAATGCAAAGTGTTTGTACATGTGTCGATCTGTTCTACCTGTTGTTCTCCTCTAGAACGTTGATGCAGATCGCCACATAGTCAAGAATTTAGTGTCTCCAGAGGTCATACATAGGCCCCACGTAGGGCTTGATATATAACCGCCGTAGCAACATTCGAAAGGTTCAGTGATTTCACCCGATCATTGCGCATTGGAACGTGGAACATTCTATCCTGCATCTGTGCGCGCAAATCCATGGGCAGTCCTGAGGATTCTTTGCCAAATATCAAATAGGCGTCGTTAGGATATGTTGGTTCGTAAAAGTTTCGCTCTGCGTCTTCTTCAAACAAAAATAACGCATCGTGATCGGGCTTTCGTGTTTCAATGAAATCATCCCAGCTGGCATATTCGCTAAGCTTTACGAACTGCCAATATCGCGTTCCTGATCGCGCAACGGTTTTGTCGTCCAATGAAAATCCATAGGGTTTTATCAGGATCAATTCCAGATCAAGCGCGACGCATGTTCGGCCAATGGATCCCGTATTAAACGGGATTTCGGGTTCAAAAAGGACAATTTTCACCATGTGCTATGCGCCTTTGCCTCTAAATTACGCAACGGCGCATAGCATTCCACATGCTTAGTTTCCACCCATTGCGTCTAGTAGGGTGTTCAGGTTGTGTTCAAACATTGCCAAATAACTGGTTGCCGGCCCACCACGTTCAGACAGGGCATCCGAGAACAACCGTCCCCCAATGGTTAGGCCTGTGTCAT
>CAXACF010000387.1:0-2619 GCA_963967125.1 uncultured Rhodobacterales bacterium
CATTTCCAATGTTGTCTCAACGGGCGTCATGACCATTCCCGTAATTAAAAAGTCTGGATTTCGCCCCGCATTCGCAGCGGGGGTAGAGGCCGCCGCGTCAACAGGGGGCCAAATTATGCCACCTGTCATGGGGGTTGTGGCGTTCTTTGTCGCGGGACAAATCGGTTTGGAATATCGCTACATCGTTGTCGCGGCAATCATGCCTGCGATTTTCTATTATGTGGGAACATTCCTAACCGTCTATTTCGAAGCACGTCGTCAGGGTATCGGGCCCTTACCCAAAGAGTCCCGCGTGCCCCTGACGTCGACAGAGAAACGTCAATGTTTGGTGTTTATCATCCCGCTTGGAGTTCTAAGTTATTATCTCTTTGCACAACCCTCTGTCCCCAAGGCGGGATTTTACGGTTTTCTGTCCGCGATCATCATGGCGCTGATCCTTTTCCCCGCATACCGTTCGCCCCACCGCGTTTTTCAAAGCTTGGTTGACGGCGGGCGCATGGCCGCATCCATCGTCGTGATCGTCGCGGCGATTGGATTGATTGTAGGGTTGATCGAAATATCGGGGTTCTCGGGCCGTTTATCGCTGTTGCTATCCCAACTTGCCAACGGTCCGTTGTTTGTGACGCTGATTGTTGTGGCGCTTGGGTCGATTGTTTTGGGCATGGGACTACCGCCTGGGGCCACTTATTTCATCATTGTCATCGCGCTCAGCTCGGGGATTGACATGGTTGGCATCGCGCCGCTGACACTTCATCTGTTTGTGGTGTTCTTTGCCGTGATTTCAACCGTTACACCACCCGTTGCCTTGGCGGCCTTTGCCGCCGCACCAATTGCAGGCGCCAACCCAATCGACACCGCGTTTCAGGCCGCGCGCCTGTCCTTGGCAGGGTTCATAATTCCGTTTGTTTTCGTCTATCACCCCGCATTGTTATACAAACTTCAAACTCTGTTTGAATGGTTTGGGGGCGAAACCGTGTCATCGCGTGCGATGATTGATATTGCCACTGTCGGATGGGGGGATTTCGCATGGATCACGCTGGCCCTTGGCACGGCGCTTTGGCTTCTTGCGTCGGCAATCAGTGGTTATGAAAAACATCGCATTGGCGGGGTTGCGCGGATCCTGCGCGGAATTTTGGCTGTGCTCATGCTCTTACCTAATATGACCATGGCAATTCCAGCATTTGGCGCGGGGTTGATGATGATCCTATGGCATCGTCGTCAGATTGATGACCCAAACACAAAACATGAAATTGCATAACAGGGAGAAAATCATGCAAAAACTTGGACTGGCCCTTGCGGCAACACTGGCCGTTTCGGCTCCTGCACAGGCCGAAACATTGAAAATGGCAACCATCGCACCCAGTTTGGGGGCGGCGATTTCCATGGCGACATTCGCAAACATCGTCACCAAAAACGTCGATGGGATCGAGATTGAAGTGGCCGCAGGTGGCGCTGCAACCCTGCACATGATGGAAGTGGGCCGTGGCAATTTGGACATGTCCATGACATCACCTGTTGTTTACAACCTAATGTCGGGTGGCAAGGCGATGTACGCAAAACAGGCGGACGCCCCAGAATTGGCGAAAAACGTCAATCTATTGATGTGGTATCCTTATGGGGCCTATCACTTTGCCGTGCGTGCAGATAGCGACATTCAAACACTGGATGATATCGAAGGCGCCTCTGTCTTCCTAGGGCCCCAAGGGGGCGGTGCATTCAACGCGGCCAAAGGTTGGGTTGCATCCACAACTGGACTGGTTGCAGGTGAAGATTATGAAGCGATCAAAGCAAACTGGCAAACAGGATATCAGGCGTTCCTTGACGGGAAAATTGACGTCTATGTGAACGGCTGCTTGGATCCATGTGGTCAATTCATTCAGTTCACTGAAACCGAAGATGTACGGTTCATTGCACCAGAGGATCACACAGGCGAAGCGGTTGACAAATTCCTTGGCAAATTCCGCTATTATGCTGAAGTTCCTGCAGGTGTTTATGAAGGTCAGAAAAATGATGGCCCTGTCATGAGCTTTGACACCGCCGTTGGGATCGCAGTGCGCGCGGATATGGATGAGGATACCGTTTATCAGGTCACCAAAGCATTCTGGGACAACATTGATCAGGTCATATCCGAAGCCCCATGGGCCAAGGCGCTAAACCTTGAATTTGCGGCGTCAAAACGTGGTTTGGCCGAACTGCACCCAGGTGCGGCGCGCTATTATCGTGAAGCTGGTGTTTTGAAATAATAACACATGCGCTGCCGTGTCGGGGATGCGGCAGCGCACATTTAAAGGATTTTTCAGGATGAGACTAGCATTAACTGGGGCAGCCACGGGCATCGGCGCAGAGGTTGCGCGCAAAGCGAAAGAGCAGGGGCATGAGGTGATTGCCTTTGACATTACCAAACCGTCTGTTTCGGTTGATCAGTTTGTTCAAGTTGATTTGTCTGATCCAGCGGCCATTGCAGATGCCGTAAATGCGACGCAAGGAACATTTGATGCGCTGATAAATAATGCGGGCCTGCCACCAAGAGAGGGATTGGGCCGCAAGGTTTTGGAAGTGAACTACCTTGGTCTGCGCGACATGACACAGGCCATGGCGCCCCGTTTAAACGCGGGCGGT